>JAZSIB010000127.1:0-2940 GCA_045533585.1 Lachnospiraceae bacterium
GTTTGCAGGACCCGCTGGCAGAGCTTGTTAAGATTGACCCGAAGTCCATCGGTGTTGGTCAGTACCAGCATGACATGAACCAGAAGAAACTCGGCGATTCCCTGAATGGTGTCGTTGAGGATTGTGTAAATAAAGTAGGTGTGTATCTGAATACCGCATCCGCCTCCCTCTTAGAGTATGTATCCGGTATCTCGAAGGTAATTGCGAAGAATATCGTGGCATACCGTGAAGAGAACGGAAGATTCAAGAACCGTGCACAGCTCCTGAAGGTAGCGAAGCTCGGTCCGAAGGCATATGAGCAGTGTGCAGGTTTCCTTCGTATCGTTGGTGGGGACAACCCGCTGGATGAGACTGCCGTGCATCCGGAGTCTTATGCGGCAGCACAGCAGTTGCTGGAGAAGCTTGGATTTACTCCGGCGGACATCCGTAAGGTGCAGGCACAGCAGCGCGAGGCAGTGAAGGAAGCAGAAGCAGCTGAGAAGGCAGCGAAGCAGGAAGTACCCCGCAGAAATCGTAACGATAAGAAGCAGATTCAGCTTCGCAATACAAATACCGCGATGGGTAAGGCACTGATGGCAGCACTTGGCAATGTGACCGTAACGGAGGAAGCTCCGGCTGCAAAGGGTGGAAAGAATGCAGACAATGGTGCAAAAGCAGAGGTGGCGAAGAGTGCTGGTTCCGGTCTTTCCAGTCTCAGCCGTATGGTGCCGGATAAGAAGAAACTGGCGGACGAGCTCGGTATTGGTGAGATTACTCTGACCGATATCATTAAGGAGCTTGAGAAGCCGGGACGTGACCCGCGTGATGAGATGCCGAAGCCTATCTTACGTACCGATGTACTTGAGATGAAGGATCTGAAGGAAGGCATGATTCTGAAAGGAACCGTGCGAAATGTTATTTAATTTGGTGTATTCGTAGATATCGGAGTACATCAGGATGGTCTGGTGCACATTTCACAGATTACGAATAAGCGCTTTATCAAGCATCCATTGGATGCCGTAAGTGTAGGCGACATCGTGGATGTGAAGGTTATGAGCGTTGATTTACAGAAGAAGCGTATTCAGCTGACGATGATACTGTAATGAGATGATTATGCAGTAATGTGCCGGGATGTCAGAGCAGCTTCGCATGAGGCGTATTCCCGGAATGGAGTATCGAATGAAAATATTAGAAAGTTTTAGTCCCCAAGACACCTATGCCATCGGTAAATCGCTGGCAGAGCAGGCAGCTCCGGGCAGTGTGTATTGTTTGAACGGGGACCTTGGAACGGGAAAAACCGTATTCACGCAGGGCTTTGCTTCCGGACTTGGAATTTCCGGTCCGGTGAACAGTCCGACCTTTACTATTTTACAGGTGTATGAGGACGGACGCCTGCCGCTGTATCATTTTGATGTATACCGGATTGAAGACCCGGAAGAGATGTACGAGGTCGGCTGTGAGGAGTATTTTGCTGCAGCCGGTGTGTGCCTGGTAGAATGGGCAGAGTTAATCCGTGAGATGATACCGGAAGATGCGGTGCAGATTACGATAGAGAAAGACCTGACGAAGGGATTCGAGTATCGGCGTATTACGGTGGAATAATTGAGATGAAATGTTGTTTTGAAGGGATAACAGTGTGAGAGTGATGCCTTGAAGAAAACAGGATTTCAGGATGGTGATCAAATATGAAGATATTAGCAGTGGACGCTTCCGGTCAGGTAGCATCGGTAGCGGTTGCAACGGAAAACGGAATATTGGCAGAGTACTCGGTAGATTATCAGAAGACGCATTCACAGACATTGCTTCCGATGATTGATGAGATTCTGAAGATGACGGATACGGATAAGATGACGCTGGATGCGATTGCCGTGTCGGAGGGACCGGGTTCCTTTACGGGACTCCGGATCGGTGTGGCAACGGTCAAGGGACTGGCGGCAGCTCTCGATAAGCCGGTGATAGCGGTGCCGACTTTAGAGATGCTGGCAGAGAATTTCTTCGGCAGCGGAGAACTGATTTGCCCGATGATGGATGCAAGACGCAATCAGGTGTATACGGCAGTGTACCGTTGTGAGGGTGAAGAGTTGGCTCCGGTGGTGGCGCAGAAGGCGTGTGCGCTGGACGAGATTCTTACTGAGCTGAACGGTTTGCAACAGCCGGTGGTGCTTCTGGGAGACGGCGTGGATGCGTATAAGGCGCAGATTCAGGCAGGCTTGACAGTAACGTATCGTACGGCAGCATTGCATCAGAACCGCCAGCGTGCAGGTAGTCTTGCTGCACTTGCGCTACAGAAGGCAAAGAACGGACAGATGATGCCGGGGGCTGAGCTGGTGCCGGAGTATCTGAGACTTTCGCAGGCAGAACGCGAGCGCCTTGAGAAAGAACAGGAGAAATAAGGGAGTAACATAAATGATTCAAATCAGGCGAATGACGGCGAAAGATGTAACTGCCGTTGCGCGGATCGAACAGACAATATTTTCAGAACCATGGTCAGCGGACAGCTTCCGGAAGGGAATCGAAGCGCAGAGTGACATCTATCTGGTAGCAGAGGAAGACGGAGAGATTCTCGGATACTGCGGACTGTGGGGCGTAATCGACGAGGGTCAGATAACGAATGTGGCGGTTGCACCGGAACATCGCAGAAGGGGCATTGCGGAGAAGATGCTTCGAGAACTGATGCAGCAGGCGGCGGAGTCGCGCTTCACGGAATTTACCTTGGAAGTCCGTGTGAGCAATGCACCGGCGATTGCGTTGTATCACAAACTTGGTTTCCATGATGCGGGAATCCGCAAGGATTTTTACGCGAAGCCGAGAGAAGATGCGATTATTATGTGGAATTCGTGGACAAGATTACCACTAGGAGAAGTGAACAATTTGTGATAAAATACCCCTGGGGGGTATCGATTATGCAGAAGAATAAAGATAATTTGAATATACACAAGTGTTGTAATGTCTGTGGAAAGA
>JAZSIB010000151.1:0-4671 GCA_045533585.1 Lachnospiraceae bacterium
GTATCCTCGAGCATATCATAAATCTGCCCTGCCTTCAGATATCCGGAAAGGCTTGCCTCTGCTGTCTGGACATAATTCTTAATAATCTCGGAACGATCCAGCGCAACAACCTTCATATTGTTTACCGCACTTTCTTCTGTCGTAGAACTGGTCCCATTACTGATAAAAGTAAACAGCATGATAAATACGAACAACTCTGCTATAAAGATTGCTATTGAAATTCTAAAACCAATCTTGCTCATTCTTCTCTTCTTCATCTGCAGGCTCCTTTTCTTTTTTATTCACAAAAAGCTTTCCGTTTTAAGAACACCGGGATTGTTCCTTCTTGTTTCGTGACCTTTGCCTTTGTCTTTCACGAAACATGTACAAGATTTTCATATTTTCTCACAGCTTGCTAACATTTCCTATTATATTTCACTTTTATGAGAAAAGCAAGACGAATTCAGCCTTTTTTCATCATCATTTTTGGGGACAATGACACCATTTGAGCAGAATTTGCTAAAATCTGCGCGGTTTCCTGCATTGTTAATACCTCTTCCAATCGTTTCGGCTCCTGCGGTGTATCATCATACGACCGCAGCGGTAATCCGTACCAGGTCAGGGCACACCACTTCCCATGCTTATAGCCCACATTCGGATATACGCCTACTACCGCAAATCCCTGTGCCAGATGAAATGCTTCGCTCTTCGGATTTGGCGTAGACACGCCTGCATACACGGTATAATACCCTTGTGCTTTTAACATTGCATAAAGTGCTGCGTAAAGTGCTGCCGCAATATGCCGCCTATGATATTTCTCATCAATATAAACAGACAAATCTGCCGACCAGCGGTACGCTGCCCGTTGTGCATGTTTTGAAGCATATGCATAGCCTGCTACCACGCCGTCAATTTCACAGACCAGCCACGGGAATTGTTCCTGTATCTGTTCCATACGTTTCCTGAATTCTTCCACGGTCGGCACTTCAACCTCGAAGGTAATTACCGTATTACGGATATATCCCGCATAGATATTTAATATTGCTTCTGCATCCTCCGGCGTCGCCTGCCGGATTACTATATTTTCTGACATTATCGTACTCCATATCTAAAGTTGTAATTTTTCTTCTCACCCAACAAAGCACATGATACAGCATGCTAAACCAAAGTGCTGTCTGCCGCAAACAAGCGAATCTTCTCTTCTACCACGCGCTTCATTGCTGCAATCTCATACGGAATCAATCCCATCATGGTTTTCGCTCCGGCTGCAATGCCTTCCTCCACACCGGCCTTTCCTGCCTTATCAATGTCCGTGAAGATATTCACCTTGCAGACACCACGCTTCACGGCAAGCTTGAAGTCCTCATCCGACAGACCGCTGCCGCCATGCAGCACCAACGGAACACCCGTTGCCTTGGCAATCGCACTGATCCGGTCAAAATCAAGCTTGGGCGGGAACTTATAATCTCCATGGGCATTTCCGACTGCCACTGCCAGCGAATCCACGGCGGTCCGCTTCACGAAATCTTTCGCCATCGAAGGGTCCGTATAATAATCACTCGGATTTGCAAGTTTCCCCGCTCCTTCATTGTCACCGACATGTCCGAGCTCACCTTCTACCGTGATGCCCTTTGCATGGCAGATAGCTACCATCTCTGCCACCTTGCGTACATTGGTCTCATAATCCTCGGTAGAACAGTCATACATGATGGAAGTAAACCCAAGTTCCATCGCTTCCATACAGCGCTCAAAAGTAAGCCCATGGTCGTAGTGCACACAGACCGGAACGGAAGCCTTCTTTGCCAACGGAATCAAGTAAGATGCCACATGGGCAAGGTCCATTGCCGGAAGCAGTATCTCTGCCGTTCCGACCATAACCGGCATCTGCAGTTCCTCTGCTGTCTCGATTACGGCTCTTGCCATCTCCATATTCACTGCATTGAAGAACCCGACCCCATAGCCGTTTTTCTGTGCCGGGAGTAAAATGTCATTCATGTTTACTAACATTGCGTCACCTCACTGTTGTTATCTTCTATACTGCTTATATTCTCTCTGCCTCGCGACCTTGCTCTCATGCTTCCTCGCGTTTCTCCCAGCCGGCCCCTATCTTCTCTTTCAACTTCTCATACGGCATCAGACCGCCCAGAGCGTCGTATGCCGTCACACAGCTTGCTCCTGCTGCCATAGCCATATGTAGGCAATCTTCCAACACTTCTCCGTTATTTACCGCCATCAGGAACGCCGCGATACTCGTATCACCGGCCCCGGTACCCGACAACACCCGCTCCGGTATGTAGCTGGTTTCAAAGCCTTCTTTCTCTGCCCACAGTGCCGCACCACCGCCAAGTGTACAACCAATCTGTTTGAGCCATTCCTCTCCTGCCGTGCGATAGTACATACCCGGTGCTCCGCACTTTACTAACAGCACCTTTGCACCATATTCCATGCACCGGTCTGCCAGCGGTTTTACATCCTTTTCTATATCTAACACATCCGTAATCGCCTTGTTTCCCGCGCGCTCCTGCCACTCGGCAAAACGTTCACGGTCCAGCATAAAGCACAGTTCTTCTACGCTCGGCACAAAAAAATCTACATGCGGAAGCACTTTTTTCAACACAGCATCCCAGTCTACCCTGCCCGCTTCGGAGTCCGCATCAATCGCTGCCATGTCAAGTGAGGTTGCAACGCCGGCTTCCTGCACTCGCTTCATCAACGTTATCAGCTCTGCTCCCTCGTTCTCATACATGGTACGCATCAGCGGAGGATAGCCAAAGTGGAATATTGCTGCCTCTGCCAACATGCTCGTGTCAACATCTGCCGCACAGAAGGTATCATTTGCCCCCGGATTATGCAGAAAGATGCGGTCAATCCCCGGGACTGCCAGCACAACCGAATACGAGCTGGACACTTCTTTCGAACGGATCATATATTGGTCTGCATCGTATTTTCTTAAGATATTACAGATCATATCGCCAAAATCATCACAGCCGACCTTTCCCATCAGAACCGCGTCTGCTCCCATCACCTTCAGCGCAAGTCCGGTATTGGCAACCGTACCGCCGGTATTTACCTTTGCTGCTCCGGTCTGAATCAGCTTCCCCGGAGTGAAGATATCTTCGATTCCGGCTCCCTTTTTCTCCGGTATGACCGGTGTAATATCAATGCAGATATGTCCCGCTACAATGATTTTCTTCATGCTGTCACCTTTCTTTGTTTTGCAGAATTCCCATTCCGGCAGACCGCTCTCTGCTTCAACTTCGTCCGACAGGCTGCCTTGTCAAGCCAATAACCCAAACCTCTTTTTAGGCATTATACTCTATCTCTTGCATAAAATCATCTATAAAATTATCTTAAAACATAGCTCAGTCAACGCAACACAGTCTTTCCTGTAAAGTAAAAACAGCTCGGACAATCCTATGACTGTCCGAGTTGCTCATATACTTATTCCTTTTCTCAGGCTTCCTACTTCATCCGCTTTTTCATCATGTAACAAGCATTTACTGCACACTAAACTCCCAGTTTCCATTGATGCTAAGCGGCTGGTCTGCTTTCTTGCTTCCGATAAAGGACTGCAGTTGTAAGGTATACTGACCTTCCGGAAGATTGGTTCTGTCGATGGTAAGCACCATCTGCCCATCCTGTACCGGAACCGCTTCCCCGGCATCTCCCTTAGCCACAGTTTTGCCGTTCGCATCAATCACCTGATATTTTCCGACTGCAAGCATTTCCAATTCGGAAAACGGCGCCTTCTCTGCATCCTTAAAACTTACTTCTACACGGAACACCGACCCCTCTTCTTTTACTTTCACATCGATTTCCTCTGTTGCCTGCTCATAAGTTGTACCGGTTACCGCACCTCTCCAGTCGGTAATATCTTTGAAAAAACCTTCTGCCTTTCCGCTCGCTGCCAATGCTGTCACGCCACCCACAGCAAGGCACAGCACAAGGGCTGCGGCAACTGCCAAAGGCTTCTGAAACCATCTTTTATTATCCTTTTTCTCCATCATATTTCTATCCGTCCTTTCTTTTTCTGCTTCCTTTCGACAGTTCTGCAGGATACGTTCCTGCATCGCACCTGTCATCTTGATTTTTTCCATTTTCTTCTTCAACAATTTTTCCATTTACATGTACTCCCTTCGGTATATGTCTCTTAACAGATTGCGTCCTTTCTGCAGCCGCATCTTGACTGCAGAGGCTGACTTTCCGATCATCTTGGCGATATCTTCTACACGGTACCCCTCCACATAATGAAGCACCAGCACCAGTCTGAATTTTTCCGGCAGTGTCATAAGCGCTTCCAAAATACCGCTGTCTAACGCATCTTCCGTATACTCGTTCAAGCACTCCAAATCTACCATCGTGTGTCTTGTCCGGTACCGAATCATGTCCTTGCACCGGTTCGTCGCAACCGTAATCAGCCATGCTTTCTCGTGTTCCGCGTTCCTAAACTCCGGCGCTTTTTGCAGATACTTTAACATCGTTTCCTGCACCGCGTCTTCCGCATCGCTTTCCGCTCCCAGCATCACCAGACACAAGCGAAAGAGCATATTTCCATAGGTTTTTACCACTGCTTCTATCTCATCGGCCGGCCGCGCCAATGAATTTTCCATCCTGCTCACCTCCCTATCCAAATGAACAAAGTTCATTTTGGGAACAAAGTTCATTTTGGGAACAAAGTTCATTTTGGGAACA
>JAZSIB010000192.1:0-7681 GCA_045533585.1 Lachnospiraceae bacterium
AATGCAGCGGGGTGACCGCAACTATGTGGATGAGCTTGACGGTGTGGGAAAAGAGATGCCGCTTGTGATGAGTTGTTTTACGATAGCAGGCATTTCTCTGGTAGGTATTCCGCCACTTTCCGGTTTTGTGAGCAAATGGAAGCTTGCAGAGAGCGCAATCGCAACTTCAGACCCGATACTTACGATAGGTGCCGCCGTGTTGTTGTACTCTGCACTGATGACAGCAGTATATATCCTTACGATTGTGGTGCGTACATGGTTCCCGACGAAGGAAAGCAGTGTGACAAGCCTGACATCGGAGGTGGGATGGCGTATGAAGCTTCCTCTGGTATTCTTTACCGTGGTGATTGTTTTGTTCGGTCTGTATGCACAGCCGTTAATCAGCTTTTTGGAGAAGCTGATGTAATATTGATAAATCAGCAGACTGGTTAAGGCATGTGTAAGGTCTGCAGATTATAGAAAGGCTTGGTCATAAGTATGGGTGAGTATGTATTGCCTGTAATGATTCTGCTTCCGCTGATTGCCGGCGGAATCGGATACTGGATTGGTACGAAAAATAAAAAACTCAGAGACCGTTTTACGGTGATTGTTACTATATTAGAGCTGGTGATACTGATTGTAAGCTGCAGTGATGTAGTTTCCGGCGCGATATATGAGTTGGAAGTAGCAAAGCTTTGCGGTCTGGGATTATCCTTCCGGCTGGATGGATTCCGTTTTCTGTTGTCTGCGATGGCAATGCTGCTGTGGGCGATGTGTACGCTGTTTTCCGAACAGTATTTTTCACATTACCACAGGCGGAACCGCTACTATTTCTTCTGGATGGCGACCTTGTCTGCGACAGTGGGCGTGTTCTTTTCGGGAGACCTGATTACAGCATTTTTATTCTTTGAGATTATGTCCTTTACCTCTTATGTGTTTGTTGCACAGGAGGAGACACAGGAAGCACTTCGTGCAGCAGCGACTTATCTGGCAGTTGCGGTCATCGGCGGTCTTGCCATGCTGATGGGCATCTTCCTTTTGCAGAACTGTCTCGGAACACTGGAGATTGCAGTGCTTCGCGAAGCAGGAGAGGCGTATCTGGCACAGGCGGCTGTAAGTGGTACATCCACAACACAGTACTATGTGGCAGGTGTACTGATTCTGGTTGGTTTTGGTGCGAAGGCGGGCATGTTCCCGCTTCATATCTGGTTGCCGAAAGCGCATCCGGTAGCTCCGGCTCCGGCAAGTGCGGTGCTTTCCGGTAAGCTGACTAAGGTTGGTGTATTCGGTATTCTGGTTGTCTGTTGCAACCTGTTCTACGGCAATCAGGTCGTAGGTGGTATCATGCTTGCGATTGGTCTGATTACGATGTTCCTCGGAGCGTTGCTGGCGCTGTTCTCCGTGAACTTTAAGCGGACACTGGCATGTTCTTCCGTATCTCAGATTGGCTTTATCCTGACCGGTATCGGTATGCAGGGCATCCTCGGAGAAGAGAGTGCGATTGCGGCTTCCGGTACGATTCTTCATATGCTGAATCACTCGATGTTCAAGCTGGTATTGTTCCTTGTCGCAGGTGTTATTGTGCAGAATCTGCATGCGTTAGACCTAAATGAGATTCGCGGATTCGGACGAAAAAAGCCGTATCTGATGATATGTTATCTTTTTGGTGCACTCGGTATCGGCGGTATTCCGGGGTGGTCCGGTTATATCAGCAAGACCTTGCTTCATGAGGGGATTGTAGAGGGTATCCACCACATGCATGCTTCTCATACGGCAGCACTCGGATTGAAATGTGCGGAAATAGTGTTTTTAATTTCCGGTGGAATTACCTGCGCATATATGATAAAATTATTTGTAGCTGTATTTGTCGAAAAGAATACAACCAACGAAGCAAAGATGAGAGAATCAGACAACAATTATCTGAGTCTTCCCGGAAAGATAGCAATCGGCATTCCGGCAGTGCTTCTGTTTGTGTTCGGTACATTCCCACATCTGTTTTATGATCGTTTTGCAGCACTTGCGAGTGACTTTATGAATGCAGAGCCGATGGCGCATGCAGTAAAATATATGTCACTTGTGAATCTGAAGGGTGCTGTGATTTCCATTGCAGTCGGTGTTGTGGTGTACTTTGGCATTGTACGTACTTGGATGATGAAGAAGGAAGCAGGCGAAAAGGTATATGTGAACCGTTGGCCGGAGTGGCTCGACTTGGAGAACCTGATATACCGCCCATTGCTTTTGAAGTGGCTTCCGGTAGTATTTGGTACGATTTGCAGATTTTTCGGTGAGACGGATGGTATTCTTCTGTTCCTCAGAAAGACCTTATATCGTGAAAAACCGACAGAGCAGCTGTATATAGGAACCCGAATGACCTACAAGTTCGGAAGAATCGCAAACTTTGGAGTAAAAGTGTTAAATCGCACAGTACGGAAGAATCACCCGGTTACGAAGGATTATGTAGTAACGTTTGCACAGTTATATGAACTCAACAAACGCAGGAACCGGATGATTGAGAGCAGTTTATCGTATGCCTTACTGCTGTTCTGTGTCGGTATGTGCATTACCATGATTTATCTGCTGTTTATTTAGTCGTAGGAGTTTGTTGCTGACAGGTCATTGTGTATATTTCCGTATCAGAAGGAAGGAGAGGGGAGTATGGGATTGTTCGGTAACAAGCAAGAGAATACAACGCAGAATCCGGTAGAGATGCAGGAGATGCAGGCGGATACGGCACCGCTTCCGGAGTTGGATATTCCGGATACGGTATTTGAAAAAGAGCCCAATGAAGCACTGAAGGAAAGCCATGATTATATCGGTATTCTGCTGAAGGATATGGAACAATTGCGGCAGGAGAATGAGCATCTGCAGGCTGCAAAGAATGAAAAGAATCCATGGAAGCCATTTGCTGTAGTTCTCGCGTTGGTGATTGTGGCAGGGATTGTTTGGTTCCTTTGGTTCTATACCTTTGTATATAAGAAGGCAATCGAGACAGGAACGTCAGGGATTGTACCGACGGCAACACCGGGGATTGAGCAGGGAGAAGATGCAGCGCCGAAGGCAGAGAATACATATATAATGAAAGACCTGGAAAGTTATGTTGCAGGTCTGCCGGAAGATGCGTTGTCGGGCTTTCGTGCGAGTGTAGAGGAGTATTTCGGATACGAGTATCTCTGTCTTAGCATGGCAGGTGTGAAGGTGTATTATCGAAATGAGTTTGCACCGGACAGCGAAGAGCGTCAGCGGGTGTTACTGGATAACGGAAGTGCATTGATTGAGTTTGACTGGGAATATGACCTGACCGGTGATATCCGTGCTCTGGTACCTCAGTACGGTAATTTTGCGCAGGATGCAAGTGTACAGTTTGCCTTTGTACAGTATGGAAAGGAATATACGAATTTCCCGGAGAAAATACGTTTTGTGGATGTGACCAATCTGTATGACTGCGGCGAACTTGATATTAAGAGTGCATTGCAGAGTGCTTTCAGCACGGAATATGCAGAACAGCCGATGGAAAACAGTACGGAAACAGAGAAGCTGATGACCGTAAGTGTAAATGGTGTGTCATATCAGTACCGGATTCCGAACGAAGCTTATGTCAATGCCATGTTATATGAAGAAAATATTCTTCGCACGGAGGAATATTTTGAACTGCAATTTACAGAAGCAGGAGTATGGTTCGATACGGTTGTAACTCTGGAAGACGGCAGCTGCCTGGGCGAATTGAACGGAGCCGTAAAGAGAGAAGGACTTCGTTTTACTTTATCGAATTTTCTCTACGGAGCATATGTACAGGCAGATCAGGAGGATGCAGGTTCGGACGGCATCATTGATCCAATCGGACATCCGTTGGAGAATTATATCCTGATGAGCGGTAAGAAACGGGAACGTTTTCTGATACCGGTTTCGGACGAGATTGCACCGAATACATTGGATTTCCGTAACTGGATTAAGACAGAGGATACAGAGGATAATATCGGAAGATACGAGTATATACAGGATGGTGAGGTGGTCTCCATCTGCGGCATCGATGTGTCGAAGTATCAGGGCGATATTGATTGGGAGAAGGTGAAAGCTTCCGGCGTAGAATATGCGATACTCCGTCTCGGATATCGTGGCATGAACGAAGGAACACTGGAGCTTGACCCGTATTATAAGGAAAATATTAAAAATGCTACTGCAGCCGGTGTGAAGGTGGGGATTTATTTCTTCTCACAGGCGAAGAACACGGAAGAAGCCGTAGAAGAAGCAGAGTTTGTGCTTGAGAACATCAAGGATTATGAGATTGCATATCCGGTCGTGTTCGATACGGAAGAGGTTACGACTTACGATGCAAGGGCGAACGGATTGACCCGTGCAGAGCGGACAGACTGCTGTATTGCATTTTGCGAGAAGATAAAAGAAGCAGGCTATACTCCGATGATATATGCCAATACCCGTTATATGGTTATGGGACTGGAACTGGAACGCCTGAATGCCTACGACAAGTGGTTTGCTTATTACGGAAGCAGTCATATCTTCCCTTATGCGTTTACGATGTTGCAGTATTCCGATACCGGACGTGTACCGGGAATCGAGGGTGCAGTGGATCTGGATGTGAGCTTTGTAAATTATGCGGCTCCTGTGCATGAAGAGTAAGGCATTGCATAGAATGTAAGCAGATTAAGGTTCGGAGCATACGGATGCAGCGTGAAGGAGTTGTAACTGTGCCCATTCTTCCGGTATATGCAGAGCGTGATATTTTGCAGATACGGACGGATGAGTTGTTGTATGGAACGAAGGTAAAGATAATTGATACAAAAGAAAGAGACCGGTATTGGATAGAGACAGACTATCACTATACCGGTCTTGTTTCTGCAAATGGGATTGTAGAGAAGGCGACTGCCGTAAAGGGATGGAATTCGGGTGAGAAACTTGTAGTGTGGCAGCGTTTTTGTGATGTGATGTCACAGCCTACGGTGAAAAGCAGGGTGCTTCTTACTTTGTACAGAGGGTGTGTGTTGTTTGACCTTGGGAATGCAGCAGAACCGGGCTGGCGCTGTGTAAGGATGGTGGATGGAACAGATGCTTATGTACGGCAGGAACAGGTAAGGAAGTATGTGGCTCCAAACGAAAGAAACAGGAATGACAATCAGTATGTGGATGAATGCAGTGGGGGAGGCGGACAGAAGCCGGAAGCAGAGAGGGAATTGAGGAATGCGTTGGTCAATACCGCGTATTCTTATCTTGGGACGCCGTATCGCTGGGGTGGCAAGTCTACGCTGGGGATTGATTGTTCCGGTTTTACTTTTATGGTTTATGCTTTGAACGGCATCTATATTCACCGGGACTCGGCTTGGCTGCCACAGAGTACGGTAAGGAAAATAGCCGATTGTGAGAAAAAGCCGGGAGACCTTTTGTATTTTCCGGGGCATATCGCGTTATATCTCGGAAACGGAGAATATATACACTCGACGGCGCGGGATGGTGCAGGGGTAACGATAAACAGTATGAAAAAAAGCAGTGTTGGGTATCGTGCCGACTTGGAAAATTCGTATTTGTATGCAGGGACGGTGTTTTAAGAATGATAGCAGATTTACATTGTGATACGATTTCAAAATTACAGGATTATAAACTAGGCAGGCTTGTAGAATGCGATAAACAGTTCAATGAAAACGGAGGGGCAGCACAACAGTTGTACCGGAATACGTTTCATCTGGATTTGGAACGGATGAAGCAGGCGGGGTATCTTTTGCAGAATTTTGCAATCTATATTGATTCTGACATTGATCCGGATGTATATGGGGCATATCGTGAGATGTACCGGCTCTTTCAAGACGAGATGAGGGAAAATGCAGACAGAATCCGTCAGGTGTTTCAGTTCTCTGATATACTGCAAAATCAGGCAGAAGGTAAAATGTCCGCTCTGCTTACGCTGGAGGAAGGGCAGGCAGCCGGTACGACGGAGCAGCTTGAGCAGCTTTTTCGGGATGGGGTACGCCTGATAACGCTGACCTGGAATCATCGGAATGTACTTGGCTGTCCGAACTGTATCCGACCGGACGGAACACAGAGTCTGACCGTACCGAATACAGAGGAAGGTTTGACGGAATACGGATTGTATGCAATTGCACGCATGGAAGAGTTGGGAATGCTGGTTGATGTCTCGCATCTGTCCGACCGTGGTTTTTATGACGTTTATGAGAATACAAAAAAACCATTCCTCGCAAGCCATTCCAATGCAAGAGCGGTGACACCCCATGTAAGGAATCTTACGGACGATATGATCCGTAAGCTGAGCGGACGCGGTGGTGTTATCGGAGTGAATTTTGAGACGACGTTTCTCGGTGTGCCGGAGGACTGTGGGATAGCGGCAGTTGTAAGGCATTTGGAGTATCTGCGGAATGTGGGAGGAGAGGATTGTCTCGCTTTTGGGTCGGATTTTGACGGAATAAAAGGAAATCCTGAGCTGACCGGTGTACAGGATATGGAGCGCTTATGGGAAGCGTTGTGTCGAACCGGCTGGAAGCAGAGTACGCTTGATAAACTGTTTTATGCGAATGTGTTGCGCTTTTATCGGGATGTGTTGCCGGAGTGAACGAATCGTAAGGATGATAGGAAAGTTGGCGAAAGTGTCAAAAACTGCAAGTTTCTATTGTGAGATTTGCACAAAAACGCTTTCCGAAATAGCAACTTATGCATCAGTTGCGAGAAATCTTTTGAAATACTTGCATTCCCTCATTCAAATCGTTAAAATACAGCGTGTTGCGGTTGTAAACTACTATCCGTTAAGGGTGGTTGAGTATAAGAAAACTACAAACGGTTTGTATGGAGGAAATAATGGAAAAAGAAAAGAAAGTCACAAAGGCGGCAGAAACCAAGAAGAAGGCTGCTACCATTAAGGAAGAAGTTAAGAAGGAAGTTAAGAAGGCAGTGAAGGAAACGAAGAAGACCGCTGAGAAGGCAGTTGCAGCAGTAGAAAAGACTGCGGCAAAGACCAGAACCAGAAAGAAAGCCGTTGCTGAAGAGGTGATTTTACAGTACAGAGGTATGCAGGTGAATGTGGAGACGTTGCTTGCAGATGCAAAGGCAGACTGGATTGCAAACGGACACAAAGAAAAAGATTACGTTTCCTGCAAGTTGTATCTGAAGCCGGAAGACAGAAGAGCATATTATGTTATCAATGATATTGACGAGGGCAATGTACCCTGCTAATAATGGAAAAAGGAGCGTAAGCTCCTTTTTTATGTATTCCTGCAAACATCTGTAACTGCATTTTTAATATCGGTGAAGCCGTCATATGCAGCAAGGGCATAGCTGACTTTGTAGGATTCGGATTGTTTTTGGGAAACCAGCTTTAAGAATTTTCTTGCGGCGAGTTCTCCACTGTATTTTCTCGTTTCGGTTAACAGGCATATGATGTAACCGGAACCGATTCTTCCGATAAGGTCAGTAGAACGGCTGTTGGACTTGATAACGGAAGCAAGCTGACAGAGGCAGGCTGTTTCACGGTCCTTGTTATCGCATATGACACGGAATGCAAGGAGCGTGATAGGATTCTTATAACGCTTGGAACGGTTGGCTTCCTTCTCGGCATCTTCGTAAAATCCTTCTTCACTCAGAAGACCGGTCAGCGCATCGATGCGGGAGAGGGCGTTATGATATACTGCCATCGGGTCGATGTTTTTGTTTTTCTCTGCAAGCATACGGAAGCGCAGGGTGGCTG
>JAZSIB010000038.1:0-3580 GCA_045533585.1 Lachnospiraceae bacterium
GCAAGGGTGATGTCGCTGTAGCGAAGAACGGTGCAGGCGAGCCGGTAGAGATGCCGCTGAATAGTGCAGTGTCCATGAATATGTGGGGATTCACCCCGGATTTTCTGGAGACACTTGAGAGCGGTTTCGCTGAGTTCCTGAAGGACAACAGTGAGAATCCGAAGGCAGAATACCTGCTTCCGGAGGCAGTGGGGGCACTTCTGAGAGAGAAGAAAGCATCCGTAAAAGTACTCCCGACAAATGATAAATGGTGCGGAGTCACTTATAAAGAAGATAAGGAGAAGGTGGTACAGTCCCTGCAGGAGCTGGTTGACAAGGGACAGTATCCGGCATCCTTGTATTGATTGATACCGTAAGACGGTATGGACGAATTTTTCTGGATGCGCTTTACCCAAGGAACTGTCCGGTGTGCCGGGATGTAGTGACTCCGAAAGGTGAAACGGTATGTACCGTATGCAGGGAACGCCTGCTGTATGTGACAGAGCCTGTCTGCATGAAGTGTGGAAAACCAATTGCTTCAGAGCAGGAGGAGTATTGCGCGGATTGCGGAAAAAGAAAGTTCAGTTATGAACGCGGCTATGCAGCTTTTGTATATGATGATGTAATGCAACAGGCGGTTGCGGATTATAAGTATAACAACAAAAAAGAGTCTGCAGTCTTTTTTGCTCAGGAACTTGCAGAGCTTTACCGGAACCGGCTTGCCGGTCTGGGGATTGAAGCATTGGTTCCGGTGCCGATACATAGAGCGAGACGCAGATACCGTGGGTACAATCAGACTGAGGTAATGTGTGAGGAGCTTTCGAGCCTGATTGGAGTGCGGGTAGAGAAGCAATTGCTGGTCAGGCAGAAAAATACGACACCGCAGAAGGAGTTAACGGAAGCGGAACGTCTGCAGAATCTGGAACGTGCGATCGTTTGGAATCCGGCTCGGCAGCAGAACAGTGTTGTACCGCGGAAGGTGTTGTTGGTGGATGATATCTATACAACTGGAAGTACCGCAGAGGTTTGTACGAGAGTATTGTTACGGAATGGGATACAGCGCGTTTATCTGCTGTGTCTGTGTATTGGAACGGAACAATAAATGCCAAGATATAAGGAGGATGTGGAAGTATGGAGGTCAGAAACTGTAAGGGTTGTGGAAAACTGTTTAACTATATCGGAGTGTTGACACCGATGTGTCCTCAGTGCATGAAGAATCTGGATGAACTGTATGAGAATACCAAAAAGTACATCTACGATAATCCGAATGCGACGATCAACGAGGTTTCGGATGAGGTGGGTGTTTCGATTCAGCAGATTCAGCGATGGATTCGTCAGGAACGACTTTCGTTCTCGGATATTTCTCCGATTGGTATTGACTGTGAAAAGTGTGGTGCGATGATTAAGACAGGACGTTTTTGCCAGACTTGTAAAAACGCGATGAAGTCGGAGTTCTCCGGTATCATCAACCGCGAACCGCAGATGGAGAAGCTTCGTGAGAAGGATGCAAGTGCAAGAATGCGTTATCTGGATCAAGACTAAGAAAAAAGAAACCGTCGAATCAGCAGAGGCTGTTGGTTCGACGGTGTTTTGTTTATTTGCTACGGATTCCATCTTCTTCGATGGTGATTTTTCCTTCTTTCATAAGTCGTCCGATCGCACGTTTGTAAGCGTTTTTGCTCAGCTGGAAAACGGTTTTGATATCTTCCGGGTCGGACTTATCATGATACGGAAGGAAACCACCGGCAGCATTCAGGCGGGCAAGAATCATCTCACTGTCTGAGGAAAGCTGTTGCGGGATGGTGTCGCGCAGGCTGAGCTCGAGCCGGCCGTCCTCGTGGCGGACAGCAACGCGGGCGTGTACGGTAGAACCCACACTCACATGTGTCTGCAGAGCTTTGTTCGGTATGAGCGCGGAGTATGTTTTATCGATTACGACATAAGCGCCGAAGTTTGGCAGGATCTCGTAGACCATACCGTCAACCCATTCGCCTTTTTGGTAGGGCGCGTTGCCTGACAGATAAGGATAGATGCGCATGGTGGCACAGAGACGCTGGCTCTTGTCGATGTAGAGGCTGACAAGTACCGTGTCGCCTGCGGTCAGATGACGGGTCTGCTCGCGATACGGAAGGAAGAGATCCTTTGCCAAGCCCCAGTCGAGAAAAGCACCAATACCGGTAACAGCTTTGACCGGAAGCTCTGCCAGACCGGCGAGCGTTAATACGGAATCCTGTGTGGTCGCGATGGCGCGATCCTCGGAATCCTTGTATACGAATACATCAAGCAGGTCACCTTGCTTTGCGCCCTCGGGAACCTGTGCTTTGGGCAACAGGATGGAAGTCTCATCAAGATAGAACAGGGAGTCATCGGCTGTTTTTGCTGCCTTGCGAGCACGCTCCGGTACCGGGTTGTCTGCAGTGTGGCCGGGAGTGGTTGATACAGCCGCGGCCGGCGCAGAGAGATAAACCCCGAAGTTGGTTTCTTTTGCTATCTGTAAAGTTTGTCGGATACCTAAATAAATCATACTTATTTTACCTTTTCTATCTTGAGTTTCCGCACTTTTTCACCAACAAGAATACGGCAGGAATTTGGCACAGCAATATCATGTAATGCACTGTTGAAAAGACGGTTCGCAGAAAATGTGTGGCAATGGCGGACACTTGTGTCCGAAAGTGACACACATTTTCAAAAACTGTCTCTTTCACCAGTGTGTGAATGATATGCTGTGTCAAATTCCGGTTTCTGTTTGCAAAATACGAAAACTCAAGTTTTCTATATCTTATAAAAATGATGCAGTTATTGTATCATAGAAAGAGAAGAAAGAACAGCAAAAAATAAAAACGGGACTATTCAAACAGGAGACACTCCGCTATAATGAGTTAAGATATGGATATAGATAGAGAAAAACTGCTTTTGAGAGAGAAAAGCATGGGAGGGAATGAGGAAAAGCATGAGATATCAATGGTATTTGTTTGATCTGGACGGAACGTTGACAGATCCGAAAGAAGGAATCACGAAGTGCTTCCGTTATGCATTGGAAAAGATGGGGGTAGAGTCTCCGGCGCTTGCGGAATTGGAGAAGTACATCGGACCGCCGTTGGTAAAGTCTTTCCGGGATTATTTCTCGGAAGAGGATGCAAAGAAAGCCGTGGAATATTATCGGGAGAGATTCCGTGATACCGGTATTTTCGAGAATGGCGTGTACGACGGGGTTGAGGAGATGTTGCAGACTGCAAAGGCACAGGGGAAGAAGCTGGCACTGGCAACTTCAAAACCGCAGCATTTTGCACAGATTATCATGGAGCATTACGGATTATCGCAGTACATCGATGTGCTGGTGGGTTCAAGGGCTGACGGACAGACCAAGGCGGATGTAATACGTCAGGTGTTCGTCGAGGCGGGACTGGATGAAGCAACAAAGAAAAGTGCTATCATGGTAGGTGACCGTCTGCATGATATTGAGGGAGCAAAAGAATGCGGAATTGATTCGCTGGGAGTACGTTTTGGCTATGCGAAAGAGAATGAACTGGAGGAAGCCGGAGCAGACTATATCGTAGCGACAACGGAAGAATTAAAGGCGTTTGTGATTGCACATTAAGGT
>JAZSIB010000278.1:0-2795 GCA_045533585.1 Lachnospiraceae bacterium
GTATGCTTCCGGAAGGTGCGCATGCTTGGATTAAGCAGAACAGTTATCCGATTCCGCCGATCTTTGAGATGCTTCAGAAGGACGGCATGATTCAGGAGCTGATGATGTACAATACCTATAATATGGGTATCGGTATGATGACCGTAGTAGATGCAGCTGACGCTGATAAGGCTGTGAAGTTAATCGAAGCAGCCGGTGAGAAGGCATATATTATCGGTGAAATCAAGGCCGGCGAGAAAGGAATTACCTTATGCTAAAAGCAGTGGTTCTGGTGTCCGGTGGCGGCACCAATCTACAGGCAATCATTGATAAGATAGAGAATGGCACAATTACCAATACACAGCTTGTTGGAGTAATCAGTAACAAGGCGGATGCCTATGCGCTGACCCGTGCCGAAAAGCACGGCATACCGGCAGTTGCAGTTCCGTCAAAGGAGTTTGCAAGCAGAGACGAGTACAATGCAGTACTTCTTGAGAAGATCAATGCATTGGCACCGGACTTTGTTATTCTTGCAGGATATCTGTATATCCTGCCTGAGATGTTGGTGAAAGAGTATGCGGGACGCATCATTAACATTCACCCGTCCCTGATTCCGTCGTTCTGCGGTATGGGATTTTACGGACTTCGCGTACATAAGGCAGTGCTGGAACGTGGCTGCAAGGTGACCGGTGCAACGGTGCATTTTGTAGACGAGGGCGCGGATACCGGTCCGATTATTAACCAGAGAGCCGTGTATGTAGAGCCGGACGATACCCCGGAGAGTTTACAGCTTCGTGTGATGGAACAGGCAGAGTGGGATATCCTGCCGGCAGCAATCAATGATTATGCAAACGGCAAGCTGAAGATTGTAGACGGACATGTTGTTCGTGTTGAGTAAGAAGTGTAATAACGAATATATAAATTTGTACCTGTGGAAGTCTGCAGGTGCCGGAAGGACAAGACGAATATGAAAGTTCTCGTAATCGGCGGTGGCGGCCGTGAACATGCCATTTGTAAGAAGATTGCAGAGAGTAAGCGCGTGAGCAAGCTGTACTGCGCACCGGGCAACGCCGGTATCGCGAAGATTGCAGAGTGCGTTCCGATTGGTGTAATGGAATTTGATAAAATGGCAGAGTACGCTGCAACAGAGGGCATTGACCTCTGTGTGGTAGGTCCGGACGATCCGTTGGTAGGCGGTATTGTAGATGTGTTGAAGGCAAAAGGTTTACGCGTATTCGGACCGGAGGCAAAGGCAGCAATCTTAGAAGGTTCCAAGGTGTTCTCCAAGAACCTGATGAAGAAGTACAATATTCCCACCGGTGCTTATGAGACTTTTGATAATGCAGAAGCAGCATGTGAATATCTGAAGACAGCCGATATGCCGATCGTGTTGAAGGCTGACGGATTGGCTCTTGGTAAGGGCGTATTGATCTGTAACAATCTCGAAGAGGCACTGCAGGGCGTTAAGACTCTGATGGAGGACAAGCAGTTCGGTAATGCCGGAAACAGCATTGTAGTGGAAGAATTCCTGACCGGACGTGAAGTATCCGTGCTTTCTTTCGTAGATGGTAAGACGATTAAGATTATGACTTCCGCACAGGATCATAAGCGTGCGAAAGATAATGATGAAGGTTTGAATACCGGTGATATGGTTACATTCTCTCCGACTCCGTTCTATACCGCAGAGGTAGATGAGTTCTGTAAGAAGTATGTATATCAGGCAACTGTGGATGCGATGGCGGCAGAAGGAAGAGAGTTCAAGGGTATCATCTTCTTTGGCTTGATTCTGACTCCGAAGGGACCGCGCGTACTCGAGTTCAATGCCCGTTTCGGTGATCCGGAGCCCCAGGTAGTACTTCCACGTATGAAGAATGATATCGTAGACGTATTCGAAGCATGTATCGACGGTACGCTTGATCAGATTGATCTGCAGTTCGAAGACAATGCGGCAGTTTGTGTCGTCCTTGCATCCGAAGGATATCCGGAAAAGTATGAGAAGGGATTCAAGATTACCGGTGAAGAGAACTTTGACGGTAAGAATGATTATTTCCTCTATCATGCGGGATCAAAGTTCGATGCCGAGGGCAATGTAGTGACCAACGGCGGCCGCGTCTTAGGTGTAACCGCAACCGGCGCAACCCTGAAGGAAGCGCGTGCGAAAGCATACGAAGCAACCGCATGGGTGAACTTCGACAACAAATATATGCGTAATGACATCGGAAAAGCTATAATGTAGTGTCCTTTGCGGAAAATTCTGGGTTTTGCTACAGGAGTAAATGCAAAAGATAGAAAGGACTTGCATTTCTCAGCAGAATAAGCTAGAATCTAAAATTGTTGTTGCGTTACTATAATAAAGTGAAAATAATATTACAATATAACAAAGGAGTCGTATCATGTTTTCAGAAGATTTTATCAAGAATGCAGATCCCGAGCTTTGGGCAGGGATTGAACAGGAAATGCAGCGTCAGGAGAGCCACATTGAGCTCATCGCTTCCGAGAACTTCGTAAGCAAGGCTGTTATGGCAGCAATGGGAAGCCCGCTGACCAACAAGTATGCAGAAGGTTATCCGGGAAAGCGTTACTACGGTGGCTGTGAGTACGTTGATATCGTTGAGACCCTTGCTATTGAGCGTGCAAAGAAGTTGTTCGGTTGTACTTATGCGAACGTTCAGCCGCATTCCGGCGCACAGGCAAACATGGGCGTGTTCTTCTGCCTTCTTCAGCCGGGTGATACCGTTATGGGTATGAATCTTGCACACGGCGGACATCTTTCCCACGGCAGCAAGGTAAACTTCTCCGGTTCTTATTTCAACATT
>JAZSIB010000019.1:0-14180 GCA_045533585.1 Lachnospiraceae bacterium
TAAGACCGCTTGGCCTCCGACTTCGGCCTTAATCTTGACATACTGCTCTCCAAAATTCCACCAGTCTGTCGTTACCACACCATTGAATCCCCATTCACCGCGCAGGATGTCTTCCAAAAGTTCTCTACTTTCAGAAGTGCGCACGCCGTTTACAAGATTGTAAGATGACATGATGCACCACGGGTGCGCTTCCTTCACAATAATCTCGAACGCCTTTAAGTAAATTTCACGTGCTGCGCGTTCCGACACGCGCGAATCACTGTTACGGCGGTTTGTCTCTTTGTTATTAAATGCAAAATGCTTTACGGACGGCGAGATATTCTGTGACTGGATACCCTGTACCATCGCTGCTGCCAGCTTACCTGCAAGGAAAGGATCTTCCGAATAATACTCGAAGTTTCTTCCGCAGAGCGGGCTTCTGTGAATGTTAATCGCAGGAGTAAGCCAGATGGCAATGTTGTTTTCCTTCACTTCCTTCGCAGCCGTCTCACCCACCTTGAATACCAGCTCGGAATCCCAGGAACAGGCAAGCATCGTAGAACACGGGAATGCAGTCGTACACACACCGCACTCACGGTTGATGCGGAGTCCTGCAGGACCATCCGCTGTCATGGCGTTCGGGATTCCGTGGTACGGATTATTACCAAAACCAAAGGTATTCGCAACACCGGTATTCGCCTGACCACCCAGCAAATCCGCAAGCTCTTCGTCTGTCAGAGAGGCAATAAACTCATCCATCGTGAGCTTCCCTTCTGCTACGTCAATCAGAAGCGGTACACCGGAGTTCCGATGCGTCCAGCCGACAAATCCCTTCTGCGCCCGAATATCCGGCATCAGACCATCGAACTTATCACATGCCATGCGAGCTTGCGGTAGCTGTTCTTCCGGTCGCTCAAAGGTCTCAAGTTCTTCATAACTTCCATCTGCCAAAAGACGCTTTGCCAGTGCGTTCGGCTTTAATTTCTCCGACAACTGCTCTACAATCTTATCCTGATCCAATGCATAGCAGAAGTTCTCCCACTTCACAGTGTCTCTTACGGAATTACCCACATGGAAGAAGTACTCACCTTTCTCCAAAATCCAAGCCGACTTCTGCTCCTTACCAAGGTCATCGTAAGAAGCAAATGCACGCACCGGGATGATAATGGTAAGAAGCTGTGTATCTCCCGGCTGTAACAGGCGGGTCTTTTGGAATGCCGCTAAAACCTTCGCAGGCTTCATCAGCTTACCCTGCGGTGCCTCCACGTAAACCTGTACAACTTCCTTGCCTTCATAAGTACCTGTATTGGTTACACGTACCTGCAGGCTTATCTCATCCGCAAGCTGCTTTGCCTTTACGAATTCAAGTTCAAACTCCGTATACGACAGACCAAAGCCAAACGGATAATTTACCTTCTCCCTCGCACCCGGAATTGTCTCGAAATAACGATATCCCACATAGATATCTTCCTTATAATGTACGAAATTCTCCGACTCATGGAATCCTTCCGTAGACGGATAATCTGCAAGCTCCTTCGCGAAGGTATCCGACAGCTTACCGGACGGAGTTCCGATTCCCATCAGCAGTTCCGCCGCTGCGGTACCACCTTCCATACCACCCTGCCACGCCATCAGCACAGCATCAATCGCGCTATCATCTTTGAACCACTGCGTATCCACCATACCGCCGACATTCATTACAACAACAACCTTCGGGAATGCTGCCTTTACCTTCTCAACCATTGCAGTTTCGGCATTCGTCAGATAAAAATCGCCGCGTTCAAACACAGAATCCTCTTTCGGCTCCATGCCGGACTTGGACAGTTCCTCCGGATTGTTCTCCAAAGTACATTTTCTGTCCCAACCCTCGCCGGAAAAACGACAAATTGAAATAACCGCAGTATCCGTAAATGCTCTTGCCTTAGCAAGCAGGGCATCCGGAAGCTCCGGTTCCCTTGTCATACCCGGTGCAATTCCCTTACCATACTGTGCTTCAATATCCTTCTTATAATACGCAACCAGTTCTTCAAACACGGTAACATCCGACAGTTTCCGGAAGCCTTCGTAGAGGTTGGTAATTCCGCTTACCGTAACATCACCGCTTCCGCCACCGCCCTTCACATAATCAACGGTTGCTTTTCCGAACAATGCCAGTCTTACGCCCTTCGCAAACGGAAGCACTTTGTTCTCATTCTTTAAGAGTACCATGCCTTCCTTGGCGGCATTCTTGGAAAACTCCACATGCTCTGCGCAAGCCGTCACTCTCTGTCCGTCTTTCCCCAACGGTAAATTCGGTTGAAAATTCAGTCTCTGCCACTTTCCCATAATTCATCCGTCCTTTCACTGCTTTTCTTACGTGCTTTGATGATAACTTAATACAAAAGCAAAAGCAAGTTGCCGCATTATTTATTATAAGATAATGCAAAAGGAGCAGATTATTTTCGCCCAAGACGCATTTTAAAATCCTCATATCCGAAATCCGTAAGCTGTACCAATTGTCCATCTATTGTCCGCTTCCATATATTCGGGAGCGGCATACCATTAAACGTATTGTTTTTACAAGTTGAATAAATCGCCATGTCACCAAAAAGAAGAATATCCCCAACCTGTAACTCTTGTGCAAAACCATAATCCCCGATGACATCACCTGCAAGACAGGTAGGCCCTGCCAGACGGTATTGTATCCCTTTTCCTGCTGTACCGTAAACCGGCGGTGTATAGGGCATCTCGATGACATCCGGCATGTGGCAGGCCGCGCTGACATCAAGAACAGCAATTTTGGTTTCTCCGTTCTGAACGATATCCAGCACACGGCTTGCAAGATATCCTGCATTCAACGCAACGGCTTCTCCCGGCTCCAGATACACTTCCACCTGCCATTTATTCTGCGCATATGAAATGAGTTTTTCTAATTGTGCAACATCATAATCATCCCGTGTGATATGATGCCCGCCTCCCATATTCAACCATTTCATCTGCGGCAAAACGTCACTGAATTTATCTTCCACTGCCTGTAATGTCAGTGCAAGCGCATCCGCGTTCTGCTCACAGAGTGTATGAAAGTGCAGTCCGTCAAGCAAAGCGATCAGCTCAGCGGACATTTGCTTTTCCCACATCTCCCGTGTCGTACCCAGCCGACTGCCGGCTGCGCAGGGATCGTATATCTCATGTCCTTCCTGCGTGGAACATTCCGGATTGATTCGGAGTCCGATGCTTTTTCCCCGTTCTTTCGCCCGGGCGCCAAACTTTCTCAATTGATTCGGTGAATTGAAGACGATATGATCTGCATACTGCAGTAATTCCTCAAATTCGTCCTCTCGATATGCTGCGCAGAATACGTGTACTTCGCCTGACGGCATCTCTTCCGCCCCCAGTCTTGCTTCGTACAATCCACTGGCTTCCGTCCCGGAAACATACTGTGACAGAAGCGGGTATAGATTGTAATTTGAAAATGCCTTTTGTGCCAGCAGTATTTTACAACCGGTATTTTTTATAATTGACGCAATTATTTTTCCGTTTCTATGAAGTCCTGCTTCGTCTATCATATAGCAGGGTGTCGGCAGACCCGAAAAAAGTTCTTGTGGTTTTTCTTCGCCGAGCAGACGGAATGCCGGGCGGTTCTCCATTCTCTTTTCCATCAGTCCACCAATACCGGATTATGGTTTTCGCTGCGCGGCAATCCGTATTTATCAAGGGCATCCAAAAACGGGTCCGGATCAAATTCTTCCACCGTATAGACACCTGCTTTGTTCCACTTTCCGGTCAGAAGCATCAATGCACCACACATTGCCGGAACACCGGTCGTATAGCTGATTGCCTGACTTTCCACCTCACGGTAACATTCCTGATGGTCACAGACATTATATATGTAGTACGTCTTATCCTTACCGTCTTTTTTCCCTGTAAAGATACAGCCGATATTGGTCTTTCCGTGCGTACGCGGACCAAGGCTTGCAGGGTCCGGCAGCAAAGCCTTCAGGAACTTAATCGGCACAATCTCCCTGCCTTCAAATGCGATCGGTGTTGTAGCAAGCATCCCCACATTTTCAAGACACTTCATATGCGTAAGATAGCTCTGTCCGAATGTCATAAAGAAACGGATTCTTTTTACCTCCGGAATATTCAGAGCCAAAGATTCGATTTCCTCGTGATGAAGCAGATACATATCTTTCTGTCCGACACAGTCAAACTCATATTCCCGCTTTATGCTCATGGCAGGAATCTCTACCCAGTGACCATCTTCCCAATAGCTTCCCGGTGCAGATACCTCACGCAGATTCACCTCAGGGTTAAAATTGGTTGCAAACGGATAGCCATGATCTCCTCCGTTACAATCAAGAATATCAATGGTATCGATGGTGTCAAACTCATGCTTCTTCGCATATGCACAATAGGCTTGTGTTACACCGGGGTCAAAGCCACAGCCAAGAAGTGCTGTAAGCCCCGCCTTTTCAAATTTTTCACGATATGCCCACTGCCAGCTGTAATCAAAGTATGCAGAAAATCCTGCCTCTTTACAGCGTTTTTCATAAATTGCACGCCATTCGGGATCATCCGTATCTTCCGGCTCATAATTTGCAGTATCCATATAATTTACACCACACGCAAGACAGGCATCCATAATGGTAAGATCCTGATATGGTAACGCGATATTCATTACAAGATCAGGCTTATAGCTATTGATCAGGTCAATCACCTGCTGTACATCATCGGCATCTACCTGTGCTGTAGTTATCTTCGTTGCCGTCTTTCCTTTCAGCTCGTCTGCCAAGCGGTCACACTTTTCCTTTGTTCTGCTTGCGATACAAAGTTCGGTAAACACCTCACTTACCTGACAACATTTTCTGATTGCTACGTTTGCGACTCCGCCGCAACCGATTACTAAAACTCTACTCATATCATTTCTCTCCTTATCTCCTATTTATTCAGGGCCAAAATCAGCTCACGAAGTACTTTACATGCAGTTGCCGTGGACACACCGCTGTGATCCAGCATCGGCGCAAGTTCATTGATATCCGCTCCCACCACATTGGTTTCGCAGACTTTTAAGATTGCCTCCAGCAACTCCATAAAACTTACTCCTCCGGCTTCCGGCGTACCGGTTCCCGGGAACACCGCAGGATCAAGACAGTCCAGATCAATCGTAAGATACACCGGCTTACCGGATGTTTTCAACGTTCCTACCAGCTCATCAAGACCGCCAAACCGAAACGGATGCATATCGGTATGTTCCTTCGCGAACTGAAACTCCTCCCTTTCCCCGCTTCGGATGCAGAACTGATGGATACGTCCATCCCCCAGCAGCTCATAGCACCTTCGTATCACACAGGCATGACTCAATGCAGCCCCAAGATAATCATCCCGCAGATCTGCATGTGCATCAAAGTGGATGATATGAAGCTCCGGATAGTGCTTCTGCACGGCTTTTACCGCTCCTAAGGTTACCAGATGTTCCCCTCCTATCATTAGCGGAAACTTTCCATCCTCCAGTATCCGCGCCGTCCGGTTCTCAATATCGGTAAGTGCCGATTCCGCACTTCCGAAACACAGTTCCAAATCCCCGCTGTCGAAAGTCTCATAGTCCGTCAGATCCTTATCCTGATACGGACTATAGGTTTCTAGCCCAAAGCTCTCATGTCGAATCGCAGAAGAACCAAATCTTGCTCCCGGACGAAAGCTTGTCGTGGAATCAAAAGGAGCACCAAACAAAACTATTTTCGCATCTTCATATTCACAATCGCACCCGATGAAAGTTTCAACATTTCTCTCCATACTACTCAACCTCCTCCAGCATCTTTTCCAGAAAAGCAGGCAGATAAAATGCTCCGACATGCAGCTTCGTCGTATAATACTCTGTTTGCAGCTTCAACGAAAGCCATCTTTTGGCATCCAGATCATCAATCGGATGATACTTTTTACTGGCAAATCCAAAAAGCCAATATCCTGCCGCATAAGTCGGAATATGCGCCTGGTAGACTCGACTGATGGGAAATGTATTCACGATTCGCTTGTGGCTTCTCTGCATTTCCTCCGCATCATGCTTATAGAACGGACTCCCCTGCTGATTGACCATAATACCGTCCTCATGCAGCGCGTTATAACAGATTCCATAAAACTCACGCGTAAAATACCCCTCCGACGGTCCAAACGGATCGTTGGAATCTACAATAATCAGATCATATTCGTCTTTGCATCGTCTGATAAAACGAAGCGCATTATCATGATAGATATGTACCCTGTCATCATCCAGACGACAGGCATTTTCCGGAAGATAAGTACGACAGGCTTCAATTACCTGTGGGTCCATTTCTACCAAGTCAATCCGTACGATACTTTCATATCTTGTAAGCTCTTTTACAACACCTCCGTCGCCTGCACCGATTACTAAAACATCCTTAATATTCGGATGCACTGACATGGGAACATGCGTTATCATTTCATCATATATAAACTCATCCCTCTCTGTCAGCATGACATTGCCATCCAGCGCAAGCACACGTCCAAACTCCGGTGTATCGAAAATATCAATCTGTTGATACTCACTCTTTTGGGAATACAAATGCCGATTTACCCGAATGCTGTGCTTTACATCGGGCGCATGAAATTCACTGAACCATAATTCCAATCCCCTGTACCTCCTACTGCAAAACGTTGATATTCAAAATTTCCGGGTCTTCCGGTCCGGTCATCGAACATCCTTTGATTTTCGCATATTCTATGTAGTCCAAAATTTCCGCTGTAATACGTTCTCCCGGTGAGAGAATCGGAATCCCGGGTGGATAACACATTACAAACTCACTGCAGACACAACCGATGCTCTCTCTCAGCGGAAGACTCTTCTTCTTTGCATAGAAAGCTTCCTGCGGACTCATAACTACCTCAGGATCGATATACTCCTGACTTAGAAGTCCACTGCTGTCTGTCTGGTATCGGCGGCGAATCTCTGCCAACGCACTCACCAACCGTTCCAGTTCCTGTGGTCGGTCACCGATTGACAGATAAGCAAGAATATTTCCGATATCACCGAATTCAATCTGAATATCATATTCATCCCGCAGAATGTCATATACTTCAATTCCCGCAAGACCGATATCTCTGGTATGTATACTGAGTTTGGTCGGATCAAAATCAAAAATGGAATTGCCGTTAATCAACTCACGACCAAACGCATAATACCCTCCCCCTTCGTTGATCTCGGCACGCGCGTAATCCGCCATCTCTATCACCTTAGCAAATACTTCTTTTCCCCTCAGAACCAGATTGCGGCGGCTGATATCCAGACTGGACATCAAAAGATAACTGCCGGAAGTTGTCTGTGTCAGGTTAATAATCTGTCTGACATGCCCTGCATTCATGTTCGGTCCGATCAGCAGAAGACTTGATTGTGTTAAGCTTCCACCGCTTTTATGCATCGATACCGATGCCATATCCGCACCTGCAGCCATCGCAGAGACCGGCATGTTCTCTCCGAAATAAAAATGTGTACCGTGTGCTTCGTCCGCAAGACAATACATTCCTGCATCGTGCGCCATTTTTACAATAGCTCTTAAATCACTGCAAATACCGTAATAGGTAGGGTTGTTTACAAGTACTGCTACCGCATCCGGATTTTCTTTGATTGCTTTCGCCACCTGTTCCCGCTGCATACCGAGCGCAATTCCGAGTCTATGGTCAACCTCAGGATTTACGTACACAGGCACTGCACCACAAAGTACCAGTGCATTGATTACACTTCGATGAACATTTCGGGGCAGGATAATCTTATCTCCGCGTTTACAGGTAGATAACACCATACTTTGTACTGAACTTGTTGTTCCTCCCACCATCAGGAATGCATGTGCGGCCCCAAAAGCATCCGCGGCAAGTACTTCTGCCTCATGGATCACCGATACCGGATGACACAAATTGTCCAACGGCTTCATACTGTTCACATCAATACCCACACACTTTTCACCCAGGAATTCTGTAAGTTCCGGATTGCCACGTCCGCGCTTGTGACCCGGAACATCAAATGGCACCACGCGCATCTGTCGGAATGTCTGAAGTGCATCATAAATCGGAGCTTTGTTTTGATTCATTTTCTTCCTTCCCCTCATCCAAAATAACTGCGCATCCTTGAACTGTTTTGCTCAATCAGAAACAGACAATTTCTCACAAAACAAAAAAAGACGCAAGCTGTGATTACACAACTTGCGTCTTATCCAAACAAAACAACTCATACAATATACAAAGTCCAACTGCAAAAACAAACAGTCTATCGCTTCGTATATCAGAACGGATATCGGGTACTCAGAGTCTATATAGCAAGAATACTTTTACTACTCTTTATTGACCATTTCACAAGTTTGCGCAATCATACGCATTTCGGTTATAAAGTAACCAACTTATAAAACTGAGCTTTTAACTCAATCAATAAGGCGATAAATCGCCAATCGGCAGTGGACCCGGCTGTCCGTATGGCCTTAACTCATAAAGAGTGGTCCAAGTAATTCTTTGAGGACTCTGAGGAACTAATCGCTTGCGCTACCCTCTTGTCTCAATATTCACATATAATAATACTCAAACTTTTTATTTAGTCAAGTATTTTTTTAGCATATTAGTGTGTTAATAACAACATCAATGCGAACAGGATGGTGATAACCCAAGTCCAGATCTTAATCTCTTTTGCCTTACCGGTGAAGAGACTGATAACAAGGTATGCAAGAAGACCAAACGCAATACCGTAAGAAATATTGTAGGTGAACGGCATCATAGCCATGGTGAGGAATGCAGGAACTGCGGATTCCGGAGATACCCAGTCAATTCTCTTCAGAGCGCTCATCATCAGAACACCAACGTATACAAGTGCAGCAGCGGTTGCACAGCTCGGAATCAGCTGGGCAATCGGGCTGAAGAACATAGCAATCGCAAAGCATGCTGCGGTGAACACGGAAGTAAGACCGGTACGGCCGCCTTCTGCAACACCTGCAGTAGACTCAACGAAAGTAGTAACGGTAGAAGTACCGCAGATTGCACCTGTCGTGGTCGCAATTGCGTCTGCCATCATTGCCTTGTTCACGTTCGGAATCTCATCGTTCTCCAAGAGGTTACCACGATCACATGCTGCAAAAAGAGTACCAAGGGTATCAAACATATCTACCATACAGAATGCAAGAGAAGTTGCAACGATGGTAAATACAAGGTTCACGCTACCGTTCGCTGCAACGTATGCAGAGAAGTCAAAACCTTCGGTGAATACTTTACCAAGTGCCTGAGTTCCGAACTCTCCAAATGCTGCAAACGGACTGGACATGGAGATGCCAAGGTTTGCGTAGAAGCCCGGAACAGTAAGGCCAAGTACATAGTACAGACCCATGCCTGCCAGAATGCCCCAAAGAACAGCGCCACGAACGTTTTTCTTAGCAAGAATAACGATGATAAAGAAAGCTGCGATGGTAACTACCATCGGCATGATGTCGCCCCAGGTCTTGGTCATAAGGTTGAAGGAACCAAGGGTAACACCGGTAGAGGAATCAGCAACAACGATGCCTGCATTCTGAAGACCGAGGAATGCGATAAATAAACCGATACCTACCGTATACTCGTCCCGCACACTGAACGCTATCCGGCCGAAAATCTTCTTTCTGAGACCGGTTAAGGTAAGCAGAACGAAAACAATACCATCAATAAGAATCATAACCATTGCGTTTGCATAGGTGAAACCGAAGCCAACGCATACGGTATAAACTGCAAATGCGTTCAGACCCATACCACTTGCCTGTGCGAGTGGAAGGTTTGCAAGGAGACCAATCAATACGGTTCCAACAATTGCGGAAATCGCAGTTGCTATGTAGATGGCACCATAAGATACACCCAATACGTTAGTGCCGTCTCCAAACGGGTTGGCAAACATGTTAGCGTTTACCATGAGGATATATACCATTGCAAAGAAAGTGGTAATACCCGCTGTCATCTCAATCTTCACGGTCGTACCGCGTTCACTGAGCTTGAAAAATTTTTCCATCACGTACACTCCCTAAAAATAGTATTCCGGATTCGCAGAATACTTCTCTTATCTGCCCGCTCCGGTTGCGTGCCTGTGGATGGGATTCACGCAGCCCGTCCAACAAAAGCAGTTTTAGTATAACACATTTCAAAAAAATGTGCATTATTTTTCTTCAATATATTTGATATTTTTTCTCTAAAAACCGATACCCAACACAATAACCTGACAAATATAGCAATCCTTATAAAAAAATCGGAAACAAACAAAAAGGAGATTGCAGTCCGCTTATAACTGCAATCTCCCATATTGTACAAACGTTATTAAATCTTGAATTTTTCAATCGAAGCATTCAGTGTGTTTACGTCTGCCTTCAATGCTTCTACTTCTTCTGCCAGATGATTCATTACTGAGGTCTGTTCCTCTACCGTAGCTGATACTTCCTCGGTCGAAGCGGATACTTCCTGCGATACGGCAGAAATATTCTGGATAGACTCTTGTACCATGTTCTTTTCTCCGGTTACCGCGTCCAGACGTTCCATGATGGCGTGGATATCATCTACCAGATTCTTAACGTTCTCATGAATCATCGTAAATACATCAACCGTTTGAATCAGTGCCTGCGCCTGTTCTGTAATCATCTCTTCTGTTTCTTTTACGGAAACTGCCGTCTTCTCGCTGGTGTTACCGATACTCTCAACAATCAGGCGGATCTGATTACCGGATTCATTGGACTGCTCTGCCAGTTTACGAATCTCGTCAGCCACAACTGCAAATCCTTTTCCGGCTTCCCCGGCTCTTGCCGCTTCAATCGAAGCATTCAGTGACAGGAGATTCGTCTGAGCCGCGATACTGTTAATCATGTCAACAATACCCTTAATCTGCTCGGACTGCTTCTGTACTTCGTCGATGTTCTGTACCAGAGTCTTTGTAATCTCTACGGTCTGTCCGGACTTCTCACTGATATCCGCAACAATATGCTTCCCCTGCTCTACCGCTTCAATTGCACCATCTGCAGTCTTTACCATAACATTGGCTTTATCCGTAACCGCATCAATATGGCTTGCCAGTGAAAGCATCTTTCCGTTACTGTTTTCCGTCTCTTCTGCCTGATTCAGGATGCCCTCGGCAACTTCATTCATGGATAATGAGATATCACCCATGGAAGTATTGATTGCTTCTGTCTGCTGATATACTGACTCAGAAGTCGTCGCAACCTTATCACTGAACTGCTTCATATCTCGCATCAGTTCCTTGAGACTCACAAGCATAGAGTTCAGACTGCCGGTAAGCGTATAGAACTCATCCTTACGTTTTGTCTTAAATTCAGTCGTAAAATCTCCCTGTTCCAAAATTGCAAGACCCTTGGACATCGACTTCACGGTACTTCCGATACCGGTCGCAATCACAAGACCGATTACCAAAGCAATCACGGCAGAAATCAGAACCATTGCGAATGTAATATACTTAATCGTATTGATCTCACCGACCATGTTGCTCTGCGGAATCAATGCACAAACCATGGCACCGGTTTCTCCGACCGGAGTATAAATGTATACGTACTTTTCTCCGTTGAGCTCGATATCATCTCTGACACCGGCTTCCACAGTATCCTTAATCTCTTCAAAATAGTCGTTACCTACAAAATATTGCGTTTCTGCCAATCCGCTCTGTCCCTGAATCGAAGTTACTTCTCTTCCATCCGGAGAAATCAGCGCCTTAATACTGCCGTCGCCAAAGTCCATATTGCCAACCATCTGGTCAAATACGCTCATATTAACATCAATAATCATAACCGTATTCTTTGCAACCAGACGTTGATACAGTACCATACAGTAATTCGTCGGATCAATCAGACTTGACTGCCCATCCAGATAGCTGTGGTAACCCATCCATGCACTACGCACGCTCGCATTCTCCTCAAGATAAGCACCTTCTTCGGAAGCTGCAAAAGCAGGATACGGATTCTCACCGATTCCACCCTGCAGGGAGGAGATACTGTTCGCCTTCTCTGAAATAATGCTGCAACTGTACATATGAGAAATAGACATCGGAAGATTCGTAATCAGATTTCTGGTTTCCTTTAATGTAGTAATCGCATCGGGGCTTCCGCTGTTCTTATAATATACCGCATAATAGTCTTTTACGGAATTATTAGTAGTAAGTTCGACTGCTTTGTTCTCCAGTGTAGTAGCAACCAGATGCATATAATCACCAACAGCTTCTACCGTAGAAAAATAAGACTCTCTGGACTTGTCCGTAACCGTAGTTGATGCAATATTATATGAAACAACACCAAACACGACCATCAGGACGACCGGTATCGCAAACGCCCCCATTAACGTATTGCGGATACTGCGTTTTCTCTCTGACTTCGACGTCTTCGCAGTCTTCACCTGCTGCTTTTTTTCTTTCAGCTCTTTTTTCGGCTTTCCTTTTTCCGCTTTGACCTTTTTCGCGTTTTGTTTCTTCGCCTCGCTTTGTAAGCTCTTACTTTCCTCCATATGACTACTCTCCCATCTTTCAACCGGATTCCTTCTCTGAATATAGTGACAATAATCCACTAAATCAAGTTATATTCTACCAAATCCAAGCGCTATGGTCAAGTAATTCTGATAACTCCAAGTTCTGATTTTTGTGTTTTTGTGTAACTACTTACAAACAATCCGTTTCCCTTGCTCACCACACAAAGTTTTTATACTGTATAATACTGCGCCTGCGCTGTCCACATCTGGTGATACAAGCCTTCCGGCTTCTGCATCAGAGTATCGTGGTTTCCTGCCTGTACAATCTTTCCTTCATCAAATACGTAAATTGTATCGCAGAACCGGCAGCTCGACATACGGTGTGAGATATAGATCGAAGTCTTATCCTTTACCAGTTCATCAAAATGCCGGTATATCTCGAATTCCGATACCGGGTCAAGTGCCGAGGTCGGCTCGTCAAGAATCACATACGGAACATCCTTGTAGAGTGCTCTTGCTATCGCAATCTTCTGTGCTTCACCGCCGGAGATCTCAATGCCGTTTTCCTCCATCTGATAGATGTTCGTCTCAATGCCCTGCGGCATATCAGCAAGACGTTTTTCGAATCCGGCGCGCATCAGGCAATTCCTTACGGCATCCGCATCATACTCCGCAGCTCCTGCTACATTCTCCGCAAGGCTTCCGGAAAAGAGCTTAAAATCTTGAAACACTACAGAAAGCAATCCGACATACTCTTCATAATCATATAACTGTATGTTAATCCCGTTCAGCAGTATCTCGCCCTCCGTCGGATCATACAGGCGACAAAGCAGCTTGATGAAGGTAGTTTTCCCGGCTCCGTTCGGTCCGACAACCGCCGTCTTGCTACCCAAACTTATCTTCGTATTCACATGTGACAATACATACTCGTCCGTATTCGGATAGCGGAACGACACGTTCTTAAACTCAATTACAAATTCATTATCATCGCGTTTTTCGATGGGAAGTGTTCCTTCGTAACGCTTGTTTTCTATCTCCATATAGTCATAAAAATACGCAAGATATTTACTCTGGATATCAATGTTGATATAGACATCGAACAACATACCAATACTGCCGGCAAGATTCGCATACGCCGAGATATAGCGAAGCGTGCTGCCGACACTGATTAACGAATACACAGCTTTCAGACCAACGTACAGGTAACTTGAGTACTGTAAGTAGAAAGAGCAGATGCCATGCACAAAATCCGTCTTAATCAGTTTCCTCGTCAGTCGCCTTGCCTCTGCCTCCATACTGACGGCGCACTTATCACTTTCAGTTGTAATCAGCGGCTGCAACTTGTACAATCGGATATATTTCCCCTGTGCATAATCAAACACCATCGAATAAAAATAAGAGAAAAACCGGTTACTCGTAACTATCTCCTCAAAGCTCTCCTGTTGTGCTTTGGCACGCCGTGTATTCAGCATAGTGGTACCGCAAGATCAGTGCACCGCTGCTGCGATTAAGAAAAGTACACTGTATCCGCGATTCAACAGGATTGCCAGTCTGTCCGTTCCCTGATACGCTGTCGGAACGAATAACGGAATCAGCAGCACCAGCGCATATACCGCACTACAGATATTTTCGATAAAGCGTGCAAGATTATTACAGAAGTGCGTAATATCTCCATGAGAAGTCATTCCATTCTCTGCTTTACTGATCAGCTCCAGTGTTTCCTTCTTTTCCAGAATGTCATAATCGATATCCAG
>JAZSIB010000200.1:0-2493 GCA_045533585.1 Lachnospiraceae bacterium
CTTGTATCCGGAAGATACGTAATCGATGCAAAGTCTATCATGGGTATTTTCAGTCTTGACCTTTCCAAGGCTATCGACTTAACCATCCACGGAGACGGTGATATCGACGCAATCCTTACTGTACTTAAGAAGTACGAGGCTTAATTCAGACGATATCTTTATCAGGGCGTGCACTGCACGCCCTTTTTCTTTTGTTCTTTCATCTTTCGCTATCATATTTCCTGATATGATATATCTTCCGTTCTAACAAATCATTCCACCAAAATGACTTCCACTTCTGCAAGTGCACGTTCTACCATTTCGTCGATTTTCTCTGCAAGCTTCTCCTCTGAACGCTCAATTACATGCAGAATCGGCTTCGTTACCGGATGCTTTGCCACGAAGGTTGTGCAGCAATCTTCATACGGCAGAATCGAAGTCTCGTAGGTTCCGATTCTCTCGGAAATCTCAACAATCTCCTGCTTATCAAATCCAATCAGCGGACGATATACCGGCAACGTACATACCGCATTGGTTGCCATCAGACTCTGCATCGTCTGACTTGCTACCTGACCGATGCTCTCACCGGTTACCAGTGCCAGACAGTTTCCCCGCTCCGCAAGTGTCTGGGCAATCCGCATCATGTATCGGCGCATGATAATCGTCAGTTCCTCATGCGGGCAGGTCTCGTAGATGTACAGCTGTATCTCTGTAAAATTTACAACATTCAGCTTAATCGGACCGGTATAAGCTGAGATAATTCTTGCAAGGTCAACTACCTTCTGTTGTGCACGGTCACTGGTGTACGGCGGTGCATGAAAATACGTTGCTTCCAACGTAACGCCGCGCTTTGATATCATCCAGCCTGCTACCGGACTGTCAATACCACCGGACAGAAGTAACATCGCCTTACCATTCGAACCAACCGGCATACCACCAAGGCCCGGAATCACTTCCGAATACACATAGCCCTTGCTTCGTACTTCAACTGTGATTCGTACCTCCGGCTGATGTACATCCACCTTCATCTCCGGGAAACGATTCAGAAGATATGCTCCCATCTTGATACAGATGTCAGGTGACTCAATCGGATAATGCTTGTCCGCACGCTTCGCTTCCACCTTGAAACTGAACTCACGATTTGGGTAGCGCTTCTCTACATAGTCACCCACCTTCAGCTTCAGGTTCTCCCATTCAATATCTTCGATGACAACTACCGGACAGATTCCTGCAATACCAAACACCTTTTTCAGTGCCTCAATCGTGTCCTCATAATCATAGCCTTCCGGACACTCTACGAACACTCTGCCCTGCTCCTTCGAAATCACATATCCCGGCATCAATACCTCTAACGCCTTGCGGATATTCTCTTTTAATATGTTTTCGAACACATAACGGTTCTTACCTTTGATACCAATCTCCGAATACTTAATCAAAAATGCACGGTACATCTTCTTCTCCATTCTGAGAACGTCTGTAGATTCGAAACAATCACTTTAAGGCAATTTGTGACGTCCTCGGGACAAATTGCACAACAAACTCATTAATTCACTTCTTTAGCAACGTTTTAATGTACGTCTCAGTTGAGGCAGTAACTGCGCGGTCATCTCTGCCGCATACGCAACCTCTTCCTGTGTCGTCTCTACAGAGAAACTAAACCGCAAAGTCGAATCCAGCAAGTCCTTCGCCACCCCGATTGCCTGCAGGGTTCCGCTGAGTGCTGGATGATTTGAGGAGCAGGCAGAACCGGAAGAGACATACACACACCGGTCTTCCAGTGCATGTAACAGTACTTCACTCCTTACCCCATCAAAACTCACGCTCAGCACATGCGGCGCAGTCCGCTCCACGGCAGTACGGATTACGTCGATATCCTCTGCGCTCACACCTTCTGCCACGATGCGTGCTCTCTGTTCCTTTATATACGCAGTCTCTTCTTCGTTGAAGACTGCGTTCACGTTCACACCTTCCAGTTGCAGCATACGCTGAACCAACGCAATTTTACACTCCTTCAGATGTGACAGATTACTGTCAAAATTCTGATACATCCACTCGGTCGCAGCCCCGAGACCTGCAATTGCCGGAACATTCTCCGTCCCCGAACGCATATCCCGTTGCTGTCCCCCACCATAAATCAAAGGTTTTACTTTGACTTTGTCTCTTACAAACAAAGCACCGGAGCCCTTCGGCCCGTGTATCTTATGACCACTGACCGACATCAGGTCAATGCCTTCTCTCTTCGGATAGATGCGGTATTTTCCAAATGCCTGTATCGCATCCACATGCAGGAAAATGTCTGACTTTTTCTCCTTGATTGCTTTGGAGATAGCTGAAATATCCTGTACTGCACCAACCTCGTTATTCACATACATAACAGACACCAGAATGGTCTCATCACAAATCTCAGACAAAAGCTCGTCCATGCAGATATGTCCCATCGCATCGACATTGATATAACTGATACGGAACCCCTGTGTCGCAAGAAATTCCAAAGGCTGATATACGGAAGCATGC
>JAZSIB010000180.1:0-10401 GCA_045533585.1 Lachnospiraceae bacterium
TCTTGTGTAAGAAGATAAGCAGTACTGAGTAGCATGCCATAGTTTAAGAGAACCATGTTACTGCCCCAGACATAGTCGGTTGTTTCCATTGCTGCGCCGTAACCGTAGGTATTGCTTACAGTTACAAGGCGGTCCGCTTCCTGTACGATGGCTTTGATATAACGGTCAGCAAGAGACTGTTCTGCATCCGACAGGCGGATACGGGATTGCTTCGGAGCAGTCATGAGAATATTCTCAAGCAGTGCCCAACCGGCAAAGCCGCTGATATCTGCCCAGCCGAGTTCTGTCGGCTTTTTGTGCTGTTCAAATAATTCATTTGCTTTTGTAAGGTATTGGTCCTTGCCGGTACAGCGGTAGAGCTCCATCGCTGCCCACATACGTTCGTCAAGGTCGGTGCTGTCGCCGTATTCACCGGTACCGTTGCCTTGCGGGTTACGGAATCCTAAGAATTCCGGATGCTGCTCCAGCCAGTCATAAGACTTCAGTGCGGCGGTAAAGGCTCTGTCTGCAAATTCTGTATCAAACGGACGGTATACGCGGGAAGCCAGTGCCATAACAGCGGCAAAGTCTCCGACTGCCATCGAGGATACCGGAAGCAGAATCATCGGATCAAGGTCTTCGTGTGGCATGACAAACGGAGCATGGCGTTCGGTGGTGAGCTTGTGATATACGCCGCCGTCTGCCGTCTGCATCTGAAGCAGCCAGTCAAGCTCATAGCGGCATTCGTTCAGAATATCGGGGATACCGTTGCCGCTTTCCGGGATATTCAGCTCCTGAGTGAAGCTTTCAGGGAAGAAGCGGTAAGCATAGAGGATATGCGCCAGTGCACATGCAGCGGCGGTGGAGTAGCGGCCGAAGTCACCGGCATCATGCCAGCCACCGCGGATGTCGAATTTCTGCATGGATTCTGCGGCAAGTTCACCGGCCTTGTTTTGTAAGAACTCATCCCAAAGAACAACCGGCGCCATGTGACAGGTCGGACGAGCAAACTTTCCCGCATATTTTTCTTCCAGCTCCATACCACAGCGCTGGAAATAAAGCATCTTGCAGAGAAGGATATTGAGCTCTGCGTAGAGTTCTGTGCCGATGCGGAAGGGATAGGAACTTGTGTCCCCTGCCTTGATGATATAAGTACCGGGCTCAGTAAGCTCGGAGAAATCAGCCTGCCATACATAGTCACCGGATGTTTCGTCAAAGCACTTTGCGATAAGGGCTCTTTCCAAAATACAGGTACCATCTGAAGTACAGAGTTGAATATTTGTAATCCCGAGGGAAGGTGTTTCGTTTTCAGAAGCTGCAACAGCCACTATGGCTGTTTTTTTACTATGAGGAAGATATCCCAACTGATTTATATAAGCTTTCATCTTATTCACAATTCCTTTCCTACGACTGAGAATATTATTGCTTTTATCATACGGTGTACCGGTGAAAAGGTCAAACGCTTCTTATGAAAATATGGAATTCAGATAAAATATGACAAAAGCACAGATGGAAAATCAAGATAATACAAAACAACAGAAAAGAGTACAATATGTCGCAAGATATTGTATGCGCACAAGCTGCATATGAGAAAAGTTGGAATAAAAGTATTGACAACACCATATCTTGTGTTAAAATACAGTCAAAATATTTATATAAAAATATTTAACTAAATTTTTTAAGGTAAACGCGGGTCTGATTTTAATCAGGATACCGCATAGGAACGGAAGGTTCCGGAATGGAGGATATCATGACATTTGAAAAAGTAAAAGAGATTATTGTAGAAACCGTAAATTGTGATGCAGACGCTGTTGTTTTGGACGCAAAGCTTGGTGATGATCTTGGAATTGATTCTCTGGACGCAATGGAGATTAACATGGCACTCGAAGAGGCATTTTCTATCTCTATCGCAGATGAAGATCTTGTTAAGTTTGTATGCGTAAAGGATATTGTAAACTATATTGATAGTAAGGTAGAAGCATAAACAGCTTCTGAGTAAGAAGTCCTGCGGTATGTATGAATTAAAATCTGTTGTGACGCAGGCCGATAGAATGGGGAAGAGAATGGATATAAATGAAATTGTACAGTTGATGGAGCGCTTTGATGCGTCTAAGGCAACGAGGCTGCAACTGAAATCCGGTGATACGGAATTGGTGCTGGAGAGTGCTCCGGTACAGACAGTATACGCACAGCCAACGGATGCGGGAAATGCAAGTCAACCAATGACCGGAAGCTCGGTGACCGTAGTACAGCAGGCCGCGCCGGGGAAAGGCAATGTGATTGCAAGTGACAACGCCGGAACAGAGAAAAAGTTAAAAGCAGCAGAGGCAGAATTAAATGGAGTTCCGGTCAAGGCACCGCTTGTGGGAACCTTTTATTGTGCCCCGTCACCGGAAGATAAGCCTTTTGTTACTGTAGGGCAGCAGGTGAAAAAAGGCGATGTCATCGGCATTATCGAAGCGATGAAGCTGATGAACGAGATTACGGCACCGGAAGATGGTGTGGTAAAGAATATCTTTGCTCAAAACGGAAATATGGTGGAATACGGCGAAGTACTGATGGTACTGGAGTAATGCCGATAAGGAGGCTCTTGTATGTTTAAGAGAATCTTGATTGCAAACAGAGGAGAGATTGCCCTGCGGATTATCCGCTGCTGCAGAGAGATGGATATTGAGACCGTACAGGTGTATTCGGAAGCAGATAAACAGTCGCTTCCTGTTATGCTGGCAACCTATAGTGTGTGTATTGGTCCGGCAAAGGCCGCGGACAGCTACCTGAAGGAAGACAGCATCATCGAAGTAGCACGGAAGATGAACTGTGATGCAGTTCATCCGGGATATGGTTTCTTGTCGGAAAATGCCGAGTTTGCAAGAAAATGTGAAGAAAACGGAATTACCTTTATCGGACCGTCTGCAAAGATAATTGAAAAGATGGGTGACAAGCAGGCTGCCAGAAAGCTCATGATAAAGCATAAGGTGCCGGTCGTACCGGGCTCGAAGGGACTTGTGAAGACGGCAGAGGAAGCAGAGGCGGTTGCGGAAGAGATCGGGTATCCGGTGCTGATTAAGGCGGCTTTCGGTGGTGGCGGAAAAGGCATGCGTAAGGTCTTTTCGAAGGAGGAACTGAAAAAGTCCTTCGAGACGGCAAAGGCAGAAGCAAAGGCTGCGTTTGGCAATGATGCCATGTATATGGAAAAGCTTATATTGAAGCCACGCCACATCGAGTTTCAGATATTGGCGGATCAGCATGGCAATGTGGTATATCTGGGCGAACGCGACTGCTCGATTCAGCGCAGGAATCAGAAGCTCTTAGAAGAGACACCAGCTTGGAACCTGAGCGAGGAGACCAGAAAAGCGATGGGTGAGACTGCGGTACGTGCGGCGAAGGCAGCAGGGTATTTCAGTGCGGGTACCATTGAATTTGTGGTAGACGGCGAAGGAAATTATTATTTTATTGAGATGAATACACGAATTCAGGTGGAGCATCCGGTAACCGAAGAGGTAACGGGGATTGACCTGATTAAGGAGCAGATTCGTATTGTGGCAGGGATGACGCTTGCGATGAAGCAGGAGGATATCGTAACGCAAGGACATGCAATCGAGTGCAGAATCAATGCGGAGCAGCCGGGGAAGATTGATTTCTTACACTTTCCGGCAGGTTGCGGTGTGCGTGTAGATAGTCATCTGTATAGTGGCTATGAAATCAGTCCGTATTATGATTCTATGCTCGTGAAGGTGATTGCAACCGGCAGAACCCGTCTGGAGGCAATCCGAAAGATGCGAAGAGCCCTGCAGGAGATTATCATCGACGGAGTAAAAACCAACGTGGAATTCATGCATCTTTTGATATATCACAGTGATTTTATCCGTGGACGATACAACACGGCGTTCTGGGAAGAGAACAGCGAAACGATAGTAAAATGGATGGAAGATGGCATCAATGGCGGCAATTGAAGATATTATCTTAAGAAAACGGAATAATCTGAATTCACTCTTGTCCATGCGAAAGGGCACGGCGGTTGTTTATGTTGCCTGCCCGGATTGTGGGAAGGAAACCGCAGAGCCGGAGTTAGTGGCGGAAAACCGTATCTGCCCTGCCTGCGGATTTTATATGCCGATGCCGCCGATAGAACGTCTGGAATTGATTGGCGACAGCAAAAGCTTTCGAGAGATGCATGCAGGCTTTCGTACGAAGAATCCGCTGAACTTTCCGGGCTATGAGAAGAAGCTCGACGGAAATCGCAGAAAGACCGGAACAGAGGATGCCTTTGTTGCCGGAACGATGAAGATCAGGGATGTGAAAACAGCAGTCGGTGTGTTGGACAGCCGGTTTCTCATGGGAAGCATGGGAACGGTGGTTGGAGAGAAGATTGCGCTTCTTGCAGAATATGCCGGGAAGAAAAAACTGCCGCTTATTATATTCAGCGCAAGCGGTGGTGCCAGAATGCAGGAGGGCTTGTTTTCTCTGATGCAGATGGCAAAGACGGCTGCGGCAATTGAAAAGTTCAAGAAGAACGGCGGACTGTTTATTTCCTGCCTTACGAACCCAACGACCGGTGGAGTGAGTGCGAGTTTTGCCAATCTGGGTGATATCATACTGGCAGAGCCGGATGCGTTAATCTGTTTTGCAGGTCCGCGGGTAATCGAGCAGACCATAGGAGAAAAGCTTCCGGCGGGCGTACAGCATGCAGAGTTCCTGCTGGAGCACGGAATGCTTGATATGGTGGTAGAGCGAGGAAAAATGCAGGATGTGTTATACCGCTTACTGGTGATGCATCGCTAGAAAACAGTGGTCGGAACCGGTGAGCTTTACAAGGTGGGCTTGATGTGACTGCAGGGGTGCATTTGCATTGGGCGAAGAATGGATATTAGTATGAGTGAAAAGACAGTATTGGCACCGTATGAGCGTGTATTGCTTGCAAGACGCAAGGACAGGATGCAGATTACGGATTATATTGATGTATTGTTTGATGACTTTATTGAGATGAAGGGTGACCGGCTCTATGCGGATGATCCGAGCATCTTGGGCGGCGTGGCGTTGTTCCACGGCAAGCCGGTTACGGTCATCGGACACAGAAAAGGGAAGACAACAGAAGAAAGTATCAGATATAACTTCGGCATGACTTCTCCGGAAGGATACCGGAAAGCTTTGCGTCTGATGAAACAGGCGGAGAAGTTCAAACGGCCGGTGATTACTTTCATCGATACACCGGGAGCGTTCCCGGGACTGGAAGCGGAGAACCGCGGACAGAGCATTGCTATCGCGGAGAATCTTGCGGCAATGAGTGATCTGTCCGTTCCCATAATTGCCATCGTAACGGGCGAGGGCAGCAGTGGCGGAGCTCTTGCTATAGGTGTGGCAGATACGGTGTGGATGCTGGAAAATGCAGTATATTCCATCCTTTCTCCGGAAGGCTTCGCGTCCATCCTGTGGAAAGACAGCAAGCGTGCACCGGAGGCATGTGCCATCATGAAGATTACGCCGGAAGAGCTGAAGGCGTTTGGACTGATTGATGGGATTATCCCCGAGGGAAAACGTTGCATCCGTGCGATGGATACGATGCTGGAATTTGAGCTGAACCGCTTATCAAAGCTGAGCGCGTCTGCTCTTGTTGCAAAACGCTACGAGAAATATAGAGAGATAGACGGAGATTATAAGCCGGGGAAGAACTAGGACGTAAATGCGAAGTCCGATAGAACCGGATAAAAAGAAATACCGGAAACGATAGAATCGAGGCAAAAGTGAACGGAATCAGAATTGTAGGGACGGGACGAGCCGTTCCGAAACGGATATTGACGAATGATGACCTGAGCAGGATGGTGGAGACGAACGATGAGTGGATTCGTACCCGTACCGGGATTCGGGAGCGCAGAGTTTGCGAAGAGGAAACGACGGTGAGCCTGGCGACTGAAGCGGCAAAGAATGCGGTAGAAATGGCGTGTGAGCAGTTACGAGTACAGATGCCAAGATTGTCAGGTGAATGGGCTGAGAGTGCTGCATGCGGTGCTGAAGGCGATTATGAAAGATATATAAAAGACGAAATCGGCGTAATTCTGGTGGCAACGACAACACCGGATTATGCATTTCCTTCGGTAGCATGTCTGGTGCAGAAGGCGCTGGAACTTCCGGATGAAGTGATGTCATTTGATATCAGTGCGGCGTGCTCCGGCTTCCTGTATGGACTTGATATCTGCAGGGGACTGCTCAGTAATGCAAAGAAGCGCTTTGCATTGGTAATCGGAAGCGAGCAGCTATCCCGCATCACGGATTATACGGATCGCGGTTCCTGTATCCTGTTTGGTGATGGAGCAGGTGCTGCGTTGGTGGAGCTTAGTGACAACCTGTATGTACAACGTCAGTGGTCACGCGGTGATATGGAAGCACTTCGCTGTCCCGGTGTGGGAAACGATAACGCAAAGCTCTTTATGCAGGGAAATAAAGTGTTTAAGTTTGCGGTTACAGCATTGCAGCAGGGCGTAGTGCAGGTACTTGCAGATGCCGGACTGACGATGGAGAACATTGACCATGTCATCTGTCATCAGGCAAACTTAAGGATTATTGAACATGTGCAGAAAAAATATCCGGAACACGCAGAAAAGTTTTATGTAAATATTGATCGATATGGTAACACTTCTGCCGCAAGCATCCCCATCGCAATTGATGAGATGCGCCGCAGCGGAACCCTACCTGAGGGAAGCCGCATAATCTGTATCGGATTCGGTGCAGGTTTTACTTGGAGTGCGGTGTTGTTAGAAGTATAGAAAGTGAGGGGAACTATGAGACTGAATGAAATATTAAACATCCGCTATCCCTTTATACAGGGTGGTATGGCAAATATCGCAACCGGTGAATTTGCTGCGGCAGTCAGCAATGCGGGCGGTCTGGGACTCATCGGGGCAGGCGGCATGAATGCAGAGCAGTTAAGAGAAAATATCCGCAAATGTAAAACTCTGACGGATAAGCCGTTTGGCGTTAATCTGATGCTGATGAATCCGCAGGTGGATGAGATGGCGCAGATTATTGCTGAAGAAGGCGTGAAGATTGTGACAACGGGAGCGGGCAATCCGCGTCAGTATATACCGATATGGAAGGAGCACGGGATTCTTGTGATGCCGGTGGTGGCAAGCGTTCTGTTGGCACAGAAGATGGAAGGAGCCGGTGCTGACTTGATTATTGCAGAAGGTACGGAAAGCGGCGGACATGTCGGTGAGATGACGACCATGACACTGGTACCGCAGGTTGTGGATGCGGTGTCGATTCCTGTTGTAGCCGCAGGAGGTATCGCAGACGGAAGACAGCTTGCAGCGGCATTTGCACTTGGTGCGGTCGGCGTACAGCTCGGAACCTGTCTGCTTACGAGTGAGGAATGTCCGATTCATCCGGCATACAAGGAGGCCGTGATTAAGGCAAAAGACAATGGAACCATTGTAACCGGACGAATTGCCGGAACTCCGGTGCGTATTCTGAAAAATGCGATGGCGCGTGCTTATGTAAAACGCGAAAAAGAAGGTGCGGACAAGATGGAGTTGGAGCAGTTTACGCTCGGTTCGCTTCGAAGAGCCGTGTTTGAGGGCGATACGGCAAACGGTTCCCTGATGGCAGGTCAGGTATCCGGACAGCTGAAGGAGATTAAGCCGATTGCACAAATCTTTGCAGAGATGGAGCAGGGTTATCACGAGGTTGTTTCTGCACTACAACAGTAAGGAAGGGATTCTGTGAGGGGATAATATAGGAATCATATGAAGCATACATGAGAATGGATGTGTGCTGACAGAAGGAGAATTCATAAAAAAGATGAAAACCGTATTTTTATATGCCGGTCAGGGGAGTCAAAAGGCCGGTATGGGGAAGGATTTGTATGAGGAGTTTGAAATATATCGTAATGTGATTGACGGTTTGAATACGGATACGAATCTTCGGTATTACATGCATGAAGCAAAGCTGGAGGAGCTGTCGCAAACGGAGATTACACAGCCCTGTATGGCTGCGTTTGCAGCAGGAGTAACAGCAGTGCTGAAAGCGCACGGTATTATGCCGGATGCCGCTTGCGGATTGAGCCTCGGGGAATACGGTGCGTTGCATGTTGCCGGGGTGTTGAATGCACAGGAATATGTGAAGTTATGTGAATTTCGCGGACAAAAGATGGCAGAGGCAGCAAAAGGGAAGTCTTGTGCCATGAGTGCAGTTTTAGGACAGACGGCAGAAGTCGTAGAGGAAGCGTGTCTTGCATCAAAAGAATCCGGCTATGTTACGGTGGCCAATTATAACTGTCCTGGACAGTATGTCATCTGTGGAGAAGAAGCAGCAGTAACGCAGGCAGAAACATATCTAAAAGAGCATGGAACCAAACGCTGTGTGCGTCTGAATGTCAGTGGTCCTTTCCATACTAAGTTTATGAAGCCTGCCGGAGATGCCCTGCAGGAGTATTTTGTTCGGATGGTATGGAATCAACCACAGATTCCGATTGTACTGAACGTGACCGGAAGTTATTGGACAGAGGAAGAAAATCTGAAAGAACGTATGGTGCAGCAAGTGCAGAACAGTGTGCAGTTTGAAGCAAGCCTGCGATTGTTGTTACAGGATGGTGCATTCGATTTTATTGAAATCGGACCGGGAAATACTTTGTCGGGCTTCTTGAAGAAGACAGCGAAGGAACTGGGAAAAGAAATCACGCTATACAATATAGAGAGTAGTGAGAGTCTGCATGCATTTCTCCGTCAGAAGAAGGATGAAACGCAAGCAGTACAGATATGAGACAGAAAGGCATGGAAAAGAAAATGTCAGAGAGAAAAACAGCAATTGTAACCGGCGGAAGCCGTGGAATCGGACGCGCTGTTTGTGTGCGCCTGGCAAAAGACGGATTCGATATTGTATTGAATTATCAGGCATCGGATGCACAGGCAAAAGAAACTGCATCGGAATGTGAGCAGTATGGTGTTCGCGTGCTGATTGTAAAAGCAGATATTGCAAAAACGGAAGACTGTGAACGCCTGGTACAGGAGGCTGCGGAATTTGGAGACGGTAAAGTGGCAGTATTGGTGAATAATGCCGGAATTACCCGGGATAATCTGTTGGCACGAATGACAAACGAAGAACTGGATGCGGTGATTGATGTGAATCTGAAGGGTAGTTTTTATATGATGCGTGCGGTATCCAGATTGATGCTAAAGGCGCGCTACGGACGTATCATCAATATGAGCAGTATTGCCGGTGTGATGGGAAATGCCGGACAGATGAACTATGCAGCAAGTAAGGCGGCAGTGATTGGTATGACCAAATCGCTGGCGCGAGAACTTGCATCCAGAAAAATAACAGTAAATGCAGTTGCTCCCGGCATGATTGAGACGGCTATGACCGATGCAATCCCGGAGGCGGCGAAAGGAAAACTCTTAGAGGGAATTCCTTTTCGTGAGATGGGGCAGCCGGAAGATGTGGCAAACCTGGTAGCATTTTTGGCAAGTGATGAGAGCAAATACATTACCGGGCAGGTTATCTGTGTCGATGGCGGCATGGCTATGTAAAAAAGTTTGCAGGTGCTGGAAAGGGATATAGGGATGGAAAAAAGACGTGTTGTGATCACCGGCATGGGTACGATTAACCCGCTTGGACATAATCTGAAGGATACCTGGGAGGCAGTAAAACAAGGAAAATGCGGGATTGCTCCGATTACTTTGTTTGACACCTCGGAACGTAAGGTAAGTCTTGCAGGAGAAGTGAAGAATTTCAATCCGGAGGATTATCTGGACAAGAGAGAAGTAAGAAAGATGGACCGTTTTACACAGTTTGCACTGGTTGCAGCAAAGGAAGCATTTGCGGATGCGGCTTTTGATATGGAAGCAGTGGACCGTAATCGGTTTGGTGTTATTGTATCGAGTGGTGTCGGAGGAATGCAGACATTTCAGGATGAGTGCCTGAAGGGGGAAGAGAAGGGGTATGACCGTGTCAGTCCGCATTTTATTCCGATGATGATAGCTAATCTGGCAGCCGGAAGAATTGCGATTGAGTATGGCTTGCACGGTATGTGTAATTGTGTGGTAACGGCATGTGCAGGGGCGACGAATGCCATTGGAGATGCGTTCCGCTATATCCGTGATGGTTATGCGGATGCGATGGTGACCGGCGGAGCGGAAGCGAGTATTACACCGCTTGGGCTTGGCGGATTCACAACCTTACAGGCATTGAACCGGACAACCGATCCGATGCGGGCGTCGATTCCCTTTGACAAGGAACGTGCCGGATTTGTGATGGGTGAGGGGGCCGGAATCTTGATTCTGGAAGAATATGAACACGCAATCGCTCGTGGTGCAAAGATCTATTGTGAGATTGTTGGTTACGGTGCAAATTGTGACGCGTATCATGTGACCGCCCCGCTCGAAGACGGAAGTGTGGCAGCAGAGTGTCTGAAGCTTGCACTAAAGGATG
>JAZSIB010000089.1:0-6657 GCA_045533585.1 Lachnospiraceae bacterium
CGGCCGGAATAATACACCTTCGGGTCATAACCGAGTACTGCAAGGTTTGCCGTATCACTGCCCGGCTTCATCCCCTGCGGAATCGTCTTTGCAAGACCAATCTCACTCACCGGTGCAAGCAGATCCATCATCGGTGTCGCCGCCACCTCCAGCGGCGTTCTGTTTCCTAATGTGGCGATTGGTTCATCTGCCATACCATCGCCAAGAATTACAATATACTTCATATATCCCTCATTCTTCTCTTAATCATTTACAGTTCTGCACGGATAAATGCAATCACATCAAGCTGTGCTGCCTTCTCTGCAAATTCCTTCTCACTGATCTCATCCGTAACAAACGCAAATTCCTCCGGCTTGTCGCCAAGCTTTGCAATCTCACGGAATCCGAACAGCTTCTCTGCCTTCTCTCTGTCGCATTCCTTCACACGCACAAAGAACTGGTTCTTCAAATTGCCGGTATCGGCAAGCTCCAGCTTCTTGCTGCTCCAAAGCTGCATGATGTTGATGCCGTCGTGCTTGGTTGCATCTACCACATCAGATACGACTGCGCTTGCGGTCGGAAGCTTGCCTGCTCCGCTGCCGTAGAACATAACATCTCCAAGTACATTACCGCGTACCAGAATTGCGTTAAATACGCCGTTTACGGAGAACAGCGGATGGTTCGGACGAATCATCTTCGGTGCTACCATCGCATATACCTTATCGTCTACCTTACGGCTGCTTGCAAACAGCTTAATGTTTGCACCAAGTGCATCTGCATAACGGATATCGGTATCGGTAATCTTCGTAATACCCTCCGTCTGAATCTCTTCAAACTGTACCTGCATTCCGTAAGTTAAAGAGGTCAGGATTGCAATCTTTCTGCAGGCATCAAATCCCTCGATATCTGCTGCCGGATTACGTTCTGCAAAACCTTTCGCCTGTGCATCCTTCAGAGCGGTCTCAAAATCCACTCCCTCATCACGCATCTGGGTCAGAATGTAGTTCGTCGTACCGTTCAGAATACCGGTAATCTCTTCAATCTCATCTGCAGTCAGGGACTGGTTCAGCGGACGGATAATCGGAATACCACCACCTACGCTCGCTTCAAAGAGGAAGTTCACACTCTTCGTATGCGCCAGTTCCAGAAGCTCTGCACCGTGACGCGCTACCAGTTCCTTGTTGGAGGTACATACGCTCTTACCGTTCTCCAGTGCTCTCTTCGCATATTCATATGCCGGGTTCACACCACCCATCGTCTCTACTACGATGCCAACCTCAGGATCATTTACAATCACATCAAAATCATGTACCAAAATCTCTGCAACCGGATCACCCGGGAATTCTCTCAGATCAAGGACATATTTTACTTCTATCTCCTGTCTGGCACGGCGTGCGATATTTTCCTTGTTTACCTTTAAGACCTCTACAACACCGGAACCTACCGTACCGTATCCCAACACTGCTATCTTCATAATCTTTCCTCCTATTTCAAACTTTCAGGCACCCGCAAACTTTACGCGTTTTTATTCCCTACCTAATATCTTAATGTAATGTACGCCTTCTGTCTTTTTCAGCTCGTCCATCATCTCCTGCAGCTCCGCACTCTGCGGCAGCATCTCAATACCAAGCGTAATCGATGCAATCCCGCCGATGGGAATTGTCTGATGAATCGTCAGGATATTCGCATGTATCTTTGCAACCTGCCCTAACAGCTTCGACAACAATCCCGGCGTATCATCCACCTGCAACATCAGGTTAATCGTCTTTCCTCTTACATTTTCGTGGAACGGAAGCACATCGTCCTTATATTTATAGAAGGAACTCCGGCTGATATTCACGGCATCCGTCGCTTCCTGTATCGTCATGACCCGTTCCGAGTCCAACAAGCGTTTCGCTTCCACTACCTTTAACAGTACTTCAGGCAGCGCACATTCACGTACCAGATAATATTTTTCTTTGCTCACGGCTGACCTCCGTTCTACTGTTGTGTCTTTCGTGCGCGCACATGTGTGCGTCATGGGTGATATATTACCACTCAGTTCTATAAAATGCAAGCCTTATTTTATAAAAAAGTCCCATGTGTTGCAATCAACTGCATCACATGGGACCCGTCTTCCTATTCGTTTCCAAACAATTACTTGCTGATTTCTTTTTTCAGTGCCTTAATCGCTTCTTGTAACTGATTATCCTTATCCTTCGGAATCTCCGAAAGGGTCTTTAATTCTTCATCAAGTTCTACTTCCACGTCCGGGGTAATACCGACTTCATGTACCGCATTTCCCTTTGGGGTAAAGTACTGCGATACCGTAAACTTAATGCCGCTGCCATCATTAACATAGGCTACAACCTGTACAATACCCTTACCGTAGCTCTGCGTACCGACAACCTTTCCTTTGCCAAAATCCTGCACCGCACCCGCAAATATCTCAGATGCACTCGCGGAGTTCTCGTTCATCAGAAGCATCAACGGAACCTCCAACTCGACCTTATCCTTTGCGTATTCTTCTTCGCGATGCCCGTTCTTATCCTCGGTATATACCAAAAGTCCCTTCGGCAGGATACGGTCTAACATCGTAACCGCAGAGTCCACCAATCCTCCCGGATTGTCTCTGAGGTCAATCACAAGCCCCTTCATCTTCTGCTTTTCCAGTGCTGTAAGTGCTGCATCAAACTGTTCTACCGTAACCTCATCAAACTCAGACACAGAGATATATCCAATCTTGCCATCTAACATTTCATACTCTACGGTAGGCACTTCAATCCACGCACGGGTCACATCCATGCTAATCTGCTCTTCCCCACGAAGCACGGTAACATTTACTTTGGTTCCTTCTTCGCCCTTTATACGTGCTACGACTTCGTTCAGGTCTATTCCGGTAACATCTTCTCCTTCAACCTTCAATAGAATATCTTCCTTGCGCATGCCTGCCTCGTATGCCGGACCATTCTTGAACGGCTTTACCACCGTGATAATACCGGTATATACATTTTGGCTGACCATAACACCGATGCCACAGTAATATCCGCTTGACGACTCCATTAATGCCTTCATCTCATCTACGGTATAATACGTCGCGTATGCATCATCAATCGCACTGAGCATGCCACGGTACATACCCTCCAGCATCTCTTCTTCCGACGCACCATATAAGGAGTACTGTGCAATCATATCTTTGATATACTGCATCTTTTCCAGCATCTTATCATTTGAGACGGAAAGCACACCCTTTTCCCTTGCCGGAACCGGCGTAGGAGACGGCACATAAGCTTCGTAGCTATACCGTTCACTAGCCTCAGCCTGACTTGCCGGAAGTCCTGCAAAATACACAATGAACATCAACGTGGATGCAATCAGTGCACAGGCAGCACCCGTGATGATTCCTGTCACAAATTTATTCTTCATAATAACGACACCTTCCGTTTTAACTTATTTTAGCGGCTCTATTCATATGATATGTATTTTAACGGATCAACATGCGTTCCATTTATCAACACACCAAAATGCAAATGCGGTCCGGTCGATACACCGGTGGAGCCTACCAGGCCTACCACTTCACCCTGCATTACAAAATCGCCGGTTTGTACCAGCGTTTTGGAACAATGCAGATATTTTGTCTGCAGACCGTTCCCATGGTCGATGATGACATGATTGCCGCCATCCCAGGAATACGCAACCTTGCTTACGGTTCCTGCAAGCACAGCTACAATCTGTGCACCATACTCGCCGCCGATATCTACACCCTTGTGATAAGTAGACGCTCCTGCTATCGGCGCTTTTCTCGGTCCGAACTTACTGTATACCCGACCATCACCGGGAAGCGGCCATATCATCTTATTAATAGAAGTCTCCAGCGTAAGCTCTATACCAACTGCCGCATTCAATCTTTCCTGGCGAAGTTGTTCCTCCAGTTTTTTTCTCGCTTCCTCTTCTTTCTTCCGGCGTTCCTCTTCTTCGCGACGCCTACGCTCCTCTTCCAGACGGATTCGTTCTTCCTCTTCTTTACGAATCTTGTCTTCTTCTTTTGCGCGTTCTTCCTCTGCCTGATAAATCTCTTCGATTGTCATCTCTTCGTTGGCAATCTGCTCACCATACTGCTCTAACATCTCTTCGCTGATCTGATATTGTGCCAGATACAGTTCAATCTGCTCGCCTTTTTCCGCAGACAGCGCCAGATACGCATCCCGCTCGAACTCGGCTTCTTCCTTCAGATCATACAAGTCGGCGATTGCAGTCTCCAGATATGTTTTGTTGGTCGCCGTCAGGTCTTTTGCTACTTCGTAGCGTTCCAACAAAGTATTGTCATACGCAGCCAGACGACTTCTGTACTCTGCACGGTTCAAAAGGTCAGCAAGACCGTCTGCATTGACCAGCATATCCCAGATGGATTCGTTTCCGTTCTCGTACAGATAGCGGATGCGCTTCTTCATGGTCTCGTACTGCTCTTCTTCTGCCTCAATTGCTTCCTCCAGCTGTACTCTCACCTGCTCCAAGTTGTCTTCTTTTTCTGCAATCTGTGCTTCAAGAGAATCCAAACGATCCGTAACATCCATCAGTTCCATATCCAGCTGTTCGATGTACGAAATAATATCATTCATCTCTTTTTGCAATTGATCCAGGGTTGCCTGCATCTCCTGCTTGTGCTTTTCATAATCTTCTTTTCTGGCCTCCGCGTCCTTCAGCATCTGCGCCAGTTCTTCTTTCCGTTCCTGTGACTGCTTTATCTTCTCATCAAAGCTCGCCGCCGAGGCATTGGTCGCTGTATGCACCAATGACACTGCCATACACAGCAACAGTACAGGCAATACGATTTTCTTAAATTTCTTCATTGTACTCCAGACTCTCCGCACTCCGGCAGAGCATTCTTCTGCAATTAACAGTTCCTAGATAATCTTCTGCAGCTGACGGCTTGAAGTGATGTAACTGCCCAAAAATCCGATCCCCAGCCCAATCAGCAGCGACAACGGAATCAGTGCAGAAAAGATGGTTGCACTGTCCACAAAACGGAAGGTCGAGAACACACTGTAGAACCGTTCCGTAATATACTCCGTCAGCTTCTGATACAGAAGGCGCAGAAGCACCAGCGGCAGGGCCGAACCAATCAGCCCGAGAAAAACACCTTCTGCGATATAAGGTCCGCGGATAAAATAATCCGCTGCGCCAATTAACTTCATGATAGAAATCTCTTCCCTTCGTACCGAGATACCCATCGATATCGTTGTCCCAATCAGGAAGGTAGCCACACCCAGCAAAATAAGTATAATAGCAAGCGACAGATAGCTGACGCCTCTGTTAACACTCTCCAGAGTATCTGCAAGCTCCTGTGAGCTGTTCACCTGACGTACTCCATCCAGCCCCTGAAGATACTCTGTAACTGCCTGTTGGTATTCTACTTTCAGTGTATAAACCGTATAAGAAGCAGAGTCCTCCAACGGATTATCCGAACCAAAGCTCGCTGCAAGTTCTTCGGTCAGAAATTCCTTTTTGTAGTTTTCCCACGCTTCCTCGGCAGAAAGGTATTCAATCCGTTCTACCATATCGTTCTTCAGAATCTCCAGTCCGATCAGTTCAATCTGCTCTTCCTTTGTTCCATCTTCAAAGAAGACCGTAATGCCGACATTGCTCTCTGTCTCTACCAGCATCTGCTGGATGTTCATCAACAGAAAATAAAAAATACCGAACAGGAAAAGACAGGCTGTCATCGTGCCAATGGATGCCAGCGAAAACATCCGGTTCCGTCTGAGATTCTTCAGACCCTGACCGATGCTGTAAAATAATGTTTTAATTCGAAACATTCCGATAACCGCCTTTTTGTGTATCACTGGCCATATGGCCCTTGTTCATATAGATAACTCGCTTCTGCATCATATCTACTATCTCTTTGTTATGGGTTACTACGATTACCGTCGTACCGCGACGGTTTACTTCTTCCAGAAGCTTCATAATCTCCCATGAATTTGCCGGGTCCAGATTACCGGTCGGCTCATCTGCCAAAAGCAACACCGGATTGTTGACCAGTGCTCGGGCAAGTGCCACTCTCTGCTGTTCACCACCGGACAGCTCCGTCGGATATGCCCTTAGCTTTTCGGAAAGTCCGACTACCGAAAGAACACGCGGCACCTGCCTCGCAATCTCTTTTTTCGGCACCTCGATTACTCTCTGCGCAAACGCTACATTCTCGTAGACGGTTCTATCCTGCAGCAGGCGGAAATCCTGGAACACCACACCAAGTGTCCTGCGATACTTCGCCACGTTGTAACGGCGCATCCTGCCAAGGTCTCTTCCGTTGATAAATATCTTTCCGGAGGTTGGCTTAATCTCACGCAGCATCAGCTTAATCAGGGTTGATTTACCGGAACCACTGGTGCCGACAATAAACACAAACTCTCCTTTTTCCACCCGGAAGCTGACGTCATTCACCGCATGAACATCACTCTTATAATCTTTACAAACATTCTCAAAGAGAATGACCGGCATATCTTCCTGCCGGTTCAATTCTTTGTTCAAATCAAATCCCATATCAAAACTCCTGGTTTTCCAAATACTTCATGTACTTCACTACCATGAGTGCAATCTTAAAGGTAATAGCGTCTTCAAATACACGCAAATCAAGATTAGTAGTCTTCTGAAGCTTATCCAGACGGTACACCAGTGTATTTCTGTGAATAAAGTCGGAAG
>JAZSIB010000014.1:0-16078 GCA_045533585.1 Lachnospiraceae bacterium
GAATTCGTCCAGGTAAAGCGCACCGGAACGCCCTTATCATTATAGGTCTTAATCAAACGTTCCATATCGGCCTTGTACGTAATGCCGAACACAGCTCTTCCACCGTTCCAGATGGCACCCGGAAAACTACCGTACACCGAACCAATACGGTATCCCGGACGGAACTTATCCGGATAATCATGCATCAGATTGATGAAAATCTGGTTCAAAAAACGGAACGCACAAAATCCCGGAAGATGCCAATATACTAACTTGTTTTCATTCTTGTTACTCAATTTGTATTCTCCCTTTGTCCCGGATTTACACAGCAGGGGCTTAATTTTTTCTAAACATTACACGCCAATCCTGTATCATGACATCACATCCGCTGATAACTGTTTACGGCCATGTACTCGGTCTCGGCTTGTTCACGGTAATGATTCCGTTTCCAACCAGATTATCGATAAGGAGCAGACGTAACTCGCCCAAGCGCTCCGGCTTTGCCATATAGTGACAATACGTATCAACCAGAGAGAACAGGTTCGCAGTTCTACCCTCAATCTTGAAGTTCACATACCCCATCGGAATGTACTTGTTCCAGATATCTTCCGGAGAAATATAGGTATGATATCCCTGAATGGTATGGATACAGTTCTTATCCCCATACTCACAGGTCCACGGGATAACGCTCTTCCTCTGCTCCGGCGGAAGTTTCTTGTTGTCATGTGCAATTCTCTGGTTCATGGAGATATTCTTATAATGGTCACCACGACGAGGACAGTTCGGAATACAGAGCGTATTCACCAACAGCTCGACTCTGTGACGGTGCTCCATCGGGATCTGCTCTAAGATATCAAAACGGTCGTTCATATTGTAATCAAGAACCACCATATAGTAATCCTTCTCCAGCTCGGACAGAATTCCGTCAATGTTCTTAATCTCCTTACAGGTAGAACTGTTAATCTTATAGCTCGGATAATTCTTACGAATATACTCCTCCAGTATAGGAGAAAATACCATAACTTCATTCATACCGTTATTGGCAACCTGCATACAGAAGTTACAGTACGGGTCAGCCAAGTCCTCTTCGGTTAATAACGGATTTGTATAAGTAAAACGTACAGGAACACCCTGTCCGTTAATTGTCTTCACTACGGACCGGATGAACTTCTCATCACACTGGTCATGCAACACCAGTCTGCCGCCGTTCCACAGCGACATTGGAAATTCACCGAAAAACGAGGCAATCTCTAAATCTTCACGGAAATACTCCGGGAACTTTCTCATCAGTCCCAAAAAAATCATATTCAACGGAAAATTAAAACGTAAACCAGGTAAATGAAATCTTGCTTTCATCTCGCAAAATCCTTTCAAAACGTTATGAAGTTACAAAAGGGATGATGCCCGGAAAACATCATCCCTTTCGTGTCATCTGTCAATCAGATGTTTTAATAATTATCTGTTGTTAGCTTCGTCGATGTAAGCCTTCCAGGACTCTCTTACAGCTTCTTCGCATGCAGACAACTCATCCGGAGACGGAGCTGCACCGAACTTCCATAAGAACTGCTCAGCAAGGTTGATGTTCGGAACGTTATCATGGAAAGTAATCTTACCGTTCTGTCTAAGTCTTGCAAGAGTAAGGTCGATAGACTCGGTATCCTTATAACCCTTCATGTAAGCAGACTTCCAACCATCGTAATCTTCGTAACCCGGAACCGGATCATACCAGCAATCATATGCGAATGCGATATTCCAAGCTCTCTGAGCATCGTAAATAGCCGGGATAGCTGCGATGTTGTTAGCGTAGATGTTGGTGTAATCGGTCATGTTCGGACCCATCGGCATACAGATAACGCCCCAATCGAAATCGGAACCTTCAGCCTGAGCTGCTGCTAACTGATCCTGTCCACGATAAGCCTGATCGATGAAGAATGCGATGTTACCTGCTGCGAATGCCGGTAAGAAGTAATCCCATGCTGCACCTTCAGGGAAGTAGTAGTACTTAGAGTTCCACTCTGCAGCCTTTCTCAGACCGTCAAGAGTAGCCTGATCACCAAGCTTGTAAACGAACTTGCCGTTCTCCTGGCCGATGAACTCACCGCCGTTGGAGTATACGATGTTGGTGAAGGTCTCTTCTCTCTGTCCTACATAGCCCCAAACATCATTGATACCATCGTTATCAAGGTCTCTGGTAACCTGAGCAAGAAGCTCTTCGAACTTATCCCAAGTCCACTGCATATTCTCCTGGAGATCATAGAGAGATTCCGGATCAATACCAGCATCCTTAAGAACCTGCTTGTTGAAGTATAAGCACTGACGAGCCTCAGCACCTTCAGCTGCCATAGCGTAGATGGAGTTACCTAAGGTGTAAGCTTCGTGAACCTTTGCAGACCACTTGTCTTCAGAGAAATCAAGACAATCAAGGGTAGCAAGGTCATAAAGAAGACCACTGTATACAGCCTGAGTAAAGTCAGTACATGCACGCTGCATGAATACGTAGTTGTTATCATCGCCACCGGTAGTAGCATACTCAAGGAAGTCTGCCGGAGTGCTGCCCCAGTCACTGATACCCTTACGAACGAGGGTGAAGTTGTAGGTCTCCTGCATCCAATCATAGAAAGCAAGACGCTCTTCATCGTATGCGTTCATAGCTTCCTCTACAAGGCCATCGCCAGGGCTCCACCAGTCACGGATGGTAACTTCCATACCGCCAAGGTCGTAAGGGTTACCATTTGCGTCGGTCTTTACGGTGTACGGGCTAACATCTTCAACCGGATCATCAACAACCGGAGCTTCCGGAGTCTCATCGCCAGTAGAAGGGGTAGCCGGTGCTTCAGTAGGCTTCGGATCATTATTTGCCGGAGCCTGAGTCGGCTGCTCGTTGGTCACAGCGTCTTCGCCACAACCTACAAGACCGATAGTCATAGCAGTAAGTACGGAAGTAGCTAATAACTTCTTTGCAATTTTGCTTCTCATTTCATATCCTCCTTTTTCTTTATATACTTTCAGTCCTCCTGCCACGGCAGTTTTACGTTTTCCGGCTGCGTTTGGCAGCGCAAGACTGAAATTATATACAACATACATATAATATAGTTTTTTGCCGGCTCTGTCAAGTGTTACCGACAACGGGCATATTATAAAACCCGGATATGTACCACATTACATCTTGATACCGCTGGCACTAATACTCTCTACAAAGCCCTTCTGTGCAAACAGATACAGAGCAATCAACGGAACGATCATCATCAAGGTACCAGTCGATACGATACAGTTGATATAACCTGCGGACGGGGTCATCGCTACGCCACCCATACTTCCGCCGAGGATCGTCGAGATGTAACCGCCGAGACGGTCACCGATACGAGAGGTCTGAATGGATAACAGAGATACGTTACCCAGGAACAGTCTGGAGTAGAAACTGTCGGTCCACTGCCATACAAACGCAAACAGGAAACAGGAAGTGATAATCGGCTTCGCATCCGGAAGCATAACCTTGAAGAAGGTTCTCAAGGTACCGCAACCGTCTACATATGCTGCTTCTTCCAGTTCCTTCGGAATGTTACGGAAGAACTGACGAATCATATAGATATACAAACCGTTCTTCAATCCCATACAAGTTGCACTCATCAGATAATACGGTGTTACACCAGTTCTCAGATTGATGGTGTCACCCGTTATCGCTTTAATTATACCAAACACATCAAAAAATGCAAAGTGCAGATGCAATGAGGAAGAAATTGTCTGCGGCGGAATTATGATTGTAAGGATTACCATCGCAAACCAAACCTTCTTCAACGGGAAATCAAATCTTGCAAAACCATAACCAACCAGTGTACATACGATTATCTGCAGAATTGCAATCGTAAGAGAGATTACAAAGGTATTTCTTAACGATACCCAATAATCCACGAAATCAATTGCAAGTACATAGTTTGCTATCGTAAAATGCTCCGGAATTGCGATAACCATCGGATTGTACAAGTCTTCCTCGGTCATAAAGCTTACGGAAACCTTGTTCAGAATCGGCTGCAGAATCAAGAAGCACATACCAAACAGTAACACCACACGACCGAGTGACACACACCACTCGCCGATTGTCTTCTTCAGAAGATAACCATCTACCTGACGGTTTCTCGCCCAAAAATCATGATACTTACTTATCTTCTTTGTCTTCACTTTACTCATAGTAATAAACCCCCTTTGAAATAAACAGTGAACTTATAGCTATGATAATGATTACGATACCAAAGTAAGCCCATGAGAAAGCGGATGCCAGACCATACTGCAACTGACTGACCATCGTCGTGGTAATCTTCGTCATAACCTGATTATCGGTACGCATACAGAAGTCTACGACTGTATATATCCAGTTTACAAGGAAGATGGAGCTTACCATCGGGAAGGTAATCTTCCAAAGCTTCTCCCATGCGGTACAACCTTCAATATCCGCTGCCTCATACATACTTGCGGAGATGGTCTGAAGACCGGATAAAAAGATGATAATCTGGATACCGGAAGCAAGTGCTACGTCATAGATACCGTCTACCAATTCGAATACGGTCTCATATGCCCTTACACCGATACCGGAGGTCACCAGGATATTCTTTACCGCATCCGTAATACCGGTGTTGGAACCACTCTCTTCAATCATGTCTTTCATGCTACCCATCAAGCTGTTGTTGTTCTCTATACCGATAAGAACACCGGAAGACAGGATAACCGGAAGGAAGAAGATAGCTCTTACCATCGCACGTCCCTTGAAGTTCTGATTCAGAATCATTGCAGTGAAAAAGCTGAATACCATAATTGCCAACGAATTGTAGAACATTCTGGCAATCTCTTCGGTTACCAATCTGGTAAAATCAACATCGACGGTAAACGCGGTGATGTAGTTCTTTGCACCAGCCCAAATATTATTGATATAACCGGCTCCGATATCAACGTTACAGAAACTCATGTAAAGCGAGTTGAACATTGGCTTTACCATGAAAAATGCAAATCCGATAATAAACGGTGCTATAAACAGATAACCCGATATCGCTTTGCGTCTCTGAAGACCGGCTAATTTACCTTGTTTCTTCATATCTTAACCCTTTCTGACTTCTGATATTAGTCTAACGTACTACTACATATTCCTTGGACGGTACTGTTAAATCACCTACTACTACATCTGAGTAGTCGTAGTTTACATATACCTTGGTTCCGTCTTCGTATGTAGTACAGGTACACTTCTCACCCACAAACTCATGTCCGACAATCTCCTGATTGAAGGTATGACCAAGTTCACTGTTGTATCTGCTATACTCCTCGACGATTCTGTCCTTCCAGTAAGCATACTCAGAACCGAAGTAATGTGTATAGAACGTACTCTGTAATGCAAAACTAGACTCATCCATCAGTGTAAAGGAAAGACCTGCACCGGACTCTACTGCTTTTAACAGCTCATCCTTATAATCCTGTGCAATATTGATGGACCCTCCAACGTAATTCTTATAACCGTGCAGTACAATCTGATAGAACGGTACCTTATGGTCAATAATCGCATAATCGGTTCCCGTAAAGTCCATATTCGTAATCATGTCAGCATATGCAACGGCATAATCATTACCACCGTTTATCATAATGTTCATACCGGAATCGTTGATTTCTTTCAACGCCTGCTCATGTGCAGCAAGTGCCTTTTCTCTGGTCACGAACGCCTTACGGTTATAGTCCGCAGACAAATCTTTACCGAGATCTTCAAAGGAAATACCGGTTCCGTATGCTGCAGCCTCTGATTCCAGCTTGTCAATCATCTTCAGATTCTCTGCATGACTCAGCAGATAGTACGAATCCTGCCATCTGGACTGTTCGAACGTAATAGTATCATAACGGAACAGCTCTGCTTTCTTACGGCTGATAAAACGCGCTGCATCGCTGAACACATTGAAGCCGTTGAAAATAGTACTGTTAAATGCATAATTCGTGATACCGTTCAGATAGAAGTCAATGTCATTTTCTTCTACTGTCGCAACCAACTTCTTGAGGTCTTTCTTTCCACCAAGATCACGAACAACGTTTACACGGTTCAACACCTTCTGTTCTACGCCACCGTTTGACCAACCGGACATCTTTACTGACAGATTCTTCATACCACTGTTATACAATTCAAGAAGCATATTCTCAGCTTCCTCGAAGGTTGTTAACTCTAACGGTCTGGACATCGGAACACCCATTACCTGCTTTACCTTGTCGATGGCGCCGATAACTTCAATCATAACCGGTGCTTCGGCATCAGCAGTCTCTGTAAAGTATCCGTCATACTTCTCCATCAGGTAATTACGATACACGTTCGCAATATCTACATAGTCACCACTGTCAACAAAACGATACCGCTGTGAAATCTTCTCACCTACCGGAGGAGTGTCAACATACTTGTAAAGAGTACCCTGACGCAAATCACCAAGGTCATATTTTTCACGGTTCTGAATCGTATACTGCGCATTTACAAAATTGTAACTGTGTGTTTTTCCGGATACATCTGCCTGCACTGCTGCATAGGACTTACTGTCCTCCAAAATACAGAGGAAGGAATCGTCTCCCATTGCTTCTGCAAACATTGCAAAACCAGAATTGGTCTCATTAACCACATACAGTCTGTCAAGTGCCATATCCCAGCCGTACACATTGGAATAATACGCATTCTGACCGGTTTTACCGTTGTTAAATTCGATTATAGCACCGCCGCCTTCCGGCACCAGGAGATAACCTTCATCAGCCTTACCTGCTGCACCGAAGTACGGAAGCACACTGATGTAGTAGATCGGATGGTCCTCCAGATACTCAATCTCATCATACGGAACTTCTACCGTCAGATCTCCGCCATCCAGACGATAAATCATCGGGATATTGAATACCGGCTTGTCGGTAGCAGCACTGCCGGCTTCCATCTTCTTGTCTTCCTGATACTGCTCATAGGTGTAACCATACTTGGCAAATACGCCTTCCAGCTTGGTCTTAATTGCAACCGTTGCCGTATCACGAATCGCATAGATGACTTCGGTCTCCATCAACGGATATCTCGCAATCAGTTCATCCTTAATCTCTTTATCTGACTTGCTGAGCTTCTTGATATCGTACTTCTTATAGAAGTCGGTTACCATAACATAATCAGTCTTTTCCCAATTCGCCTTGTACCCATTCATCATATCCACGGTGATAACAGGCGGGATTATAAACTCACGTTCAATCTCACCGATAGAATAGGTTACCTTGATATAATCATCACCACTCTCGATATCATAAACCTGATTCTCGATACTGTAATCATAATTGTTGTATACGAGATCCGCACCTTCTTCATTGGAATGGGTCAGAATCATCGTAGAATTCAACCTGCTCTTCTCGTTTGATAATGCAAGTGCGTCGCTGCTTACATCCTGCGGATTGGAATACCATACCTTGCCACTGTCCTTTACCGTCAGTGCAAACTGTGTTGTAGCGGTATCCATCTCAAAGAGCAGCTCATCATTCTCGAGCGTAAGCATCGGCTCTTCACCGGAAAAACCGTTTGGACGTACAATCTCTTTTACGACTTCCACGCCCTCCCACTTCAAAATAACTACTACAAGTGCAGCAATCAGCAGAAGGAAGATTACCGGAGCAATCAGAGATTTCAGCTTTTCAATTGCTTTAGCCTTAAACTCTGCATTTTTTGTAGCTTTGTCTTTTTTCATTTTGGCTCTCCTTCCACTATACTAATTCCGGAACATGATTTCTTTTCCAATGGAAATGAAATATGCAACACCGGAACTGAACATACTAAAGAACAACAGTAGTAAGAAAATCAAAACGAGCATTGCGAAAATCGTTGCAATCGTAAAGAAGATTGTCTTACCGATGGTATACTCGTGAATCTGCATCATCGCTGCAATAATCCACACTGCCGCCCACGCAAGCGATATGGCAACTAATACACTGTAGAAAGAGCCCTCGTCTTCCGTAACCATATTGCTGACTACAATCAACGGAAGGTTAATCAGCGGATACGGTAACATCGCATAACAGGTTGCCATATATACCTGTTTCAATCTGCCCTTACCATCAAACAATGTTGTCAGTCCCCAGTTACCAAGGCACCACAGTGCCAACGGGAACACGATAGTCGCACAATATAACAGAATATTAACGTCCGGCCAATATACCTTCATGAACAGGAAACTGGTATAACGCAGGGTCGCAATTCTTGTAATCAATGTAAGAATCAAAATCGTGTTTGCAACTGCTATGGAACCACGCTTTTCATGGGTCAAATCCCAGTAACCATCCAACGGATGGGTCAAGCAGTAAAATGCAAACCGAAAGCTCTTAAAATATTTTTTATAAGTTTCTTTCTTTTTTAATGAAGCTAGCATGCCTGCCTCCGTATAATCTTATTTTCTGAAGATTTCTGCAGAATCAATTTCCCACTTAATTGCACGTATCTTACCGATAATCAACGGTACGCACAACACAAGGAACAATCCGATCAGAATGACTATGATATTGTCTTCTACCCATTCCTTACGATATTGCTTAAATGCTCTGGAGTAGTTATCTTCATCATACTTCAACTCAAAGTATTCCATTGCTTCCTTATACTGCTCTGCCTGCAGGAGGATACGACCGATACCGATATAAGCAAGGTCATAGTTACCATTCAGTTTTAACACTTCCTGCCAAGCATTGCCGGAGGCTTCGTAATCACCCGCCTTGAAGCTGTCAATTGCGGTGTATACGAGATTACCGAACTCGTTCGGAGTAAACACGGTAATACTGTTATCCATGGAGTCAAGTACCAGAATGTCATAACCCATATGCTCGATTGCTACCGGCATACGGAAACATCCTTCAATACTACCAACACCACCGAACGCAAACAACATACGTCCCTGGTCATCGTATCCGAACACACGACCTCTGGTCTTATCAAGACCAAAGAATATCTCATTGTCAAATGCCGTAATATCTACCATGACAGACGTTCCGGAATAACCCGGTACCTCTGCATCCCACTGGTCACCGATAACCGGGAATTCACCGTTACGCACCATGATGTCATTACCGAGCATATTCAGACGGCGCATGCTGTCTCCCTTACCATCATAAAGATCCTGTGCTGCAACAGACGCGGTGGTTACATAAATGAAACCTTCATTATCCATGTAAAGATTGCCGTACTCTGTCGGAACAAAGTTCTCCATCTTTGCACGCTGCGCCTGGGTTGCAAGCTTCTTCCAGATGTAATCAAGGAAGTTGTAAGTTACCTTATTTGCACCAACAAATCCGGTGAAGGTGGTATCTGCTTCGTACTTAATCAGACCTTTATTTATGTTCTCTGCTACGCAGTACACACGACCTGCAGTATCAATTGCAATCTTCTTCGGTCTGAATTCCAATGCCTGATCATAGGTTGCATCAACCGGCTTGGTAAACTCGCAAACATAATTCAGGTCGGTATCAACCTTTACGATACGACCATTGCCGTAGTCAGCGATGTAATAATATCCGTCATCCGAAACTGCCATATCCATTGGCTGGTTAAGGGTCGCCGGAATCTCTTCGGAAGGTGTATTGATGGTATCGATGATACGAACTACTTCCATCTGATCAATCGCGGTACGCTTCAACACAACGATACGGTTGTTGCCGGTATCACAGATGTAAATCTCATCACCGTATACAAACATACCGTTCGGCTTCAAAAGCTTTGTCTCAAGTCCGAGATCGTTCGAAGTAAATACACCAGCTATGTCATAAGCATCCGGAGAGTACTGTGTATCACCCCAGAAATCATAATTGTAAGTATATCCTTTATCAGCTTTTGCTTCTGTCGGTGCACTGACAGCCAAAAGGGTAAGTGCAAGGACAAAGCATAAACCGATAGAAGTTAATCTTTGCATTCTCTTTTTCATACTATTCGTCCCCCACTGTTTACTCTTTCAAACCGGAGCTTGCCATGGTTTCCAGGATCTGACTCTCGGACAGAACGAAGGTGATAATAGGCACGCTCATCATGATAACGGTTACCGCAGCTGCCTGACCGGTTCTTGCGATACCACCACTCTGAATCTGGCTCAATGCCAGAGGTAACAGCTTCTTCTCTTCGGAATAAATGTAAGCATTTGCACCGTTATTCCACAAGTTCTGTACGGAGAAAATAATCAATGTCAGCCATGCCGGCTTTACGTTCGGCATAACGATATTGGCAAATACTCTCCATTCGTTCGCACCGTCAATCTTCGCTGCTTCAATCAGCGACATCGGCAGACCTTCCATGAACTGTTTCATAAGGAAGAGACCCATCGATGAACCGAATGCCGGGATAATAACAGCCCAATAGGTATCAATCCACCCCAGCTTGTTAATTAACAGGTAGTTCGGAATCATAGTTACATGAGGGCTGAACATAAGTGCCACGGTTACAAGCTTGAAGAAAGTTTTTCCGCCCGGGAACTCATACTTTGCAAGTACGAATGCTGCCATAGATGCAATGATCAAATGACCTGCCGTACCGGTTACCGTAACAAATACTGTGTTAAACACGTATCTGGGGAAGGTTACCCAGCTCTTACCAAGGGTTACAAACAAATCCGTGAAGTTATCCAACGTCGGATTCTGTGCAAAAGTCTTCGGCGGGAACTTGAACAACTCATCCAGAGGCTTCAATGCAGCATTGATTGCGAACACCAACGGATACGCCATCAGCACTGCCATCAGCAGAAGGAATAAGTACAGGAAAATGTCACCACCGATCGAACGGTTCGCAACTCTTCTCTTGATTTTTTTCTTTTTGTATGTTCCCGAAATAATTTGTTGTTCTAATTTTCTCTGTTTTCTACTCATATCAGGTTCCCACTCTTCTCAACATACTTTGGATTGCTTTGTTACATAAGATCATGACTAAGAACAATACGGTTGCGATTGCAGATGCATAACCCATCTCAAATCGGGAATAACCGTAGTCAAACAAGTGTGTAACTACTGTACGTGCTGCATAGTCAGTACTCGGATAACCACAAAGTACACGGGTTACATCACCGACACTGAAAGAACTGGTAATGGTCATAACCGCACCGAACATAAGCATCGGCTTCATGCTCGGAAGAGTGATGTACCACAGCTCCTGCCAACGGTTCTTGATACCGTCCACCAGGCCTGCTTCAATCTGTGCACGGTCAACACCCTGAAGACCTGCTACGAAGGAAAGGAAGCCGGTACCAAGACTCATCCAGAGGATAACGATCATACAAACCGGTAACATATATCTCGGGTCAAGCAAGGATACCAACGGCTGGTCGATGATACCAATCTCCATCAGGAGCGCATTTACCGTACCGTAGGTATCGCCTCGGAAGATAACCGAGAAGATAACGAACACGCTGGTACAGATAGACGGTGCATAGAAGATAACAACCGCAACGGCTCTGACCATACGAGGCAGCTCGTTAATCAACCAAGCAAAGAGGAACGATGCAAGGTATCCGATCGGACCCGTAATGATTGCAATCATAAAGGTATTCTTAACACCGGTAAGGAATACATCATCTTGTAGCAATAAGCTAAGATAGTTGTCAATTCCGATGAATCTTGCCGGTTCCAAAATGTTATAGTATGTAAAACTATAATAGATGGAAGAAATAACCGGGATAATACTGAACATGGTGAAAATGATTGCAAACGGTGCAAGGAATAAATAACATCTCCACGCAAGCTTTGCTTTTTTGATGCCGACATCAAAACCACGCTTACGCAGAATAAAATATTTTCTGATATATTCTTTCATGCCGCGACGCCTCCTACTCTATAACCGGTAAACCGAATTCTTTACGTTTCTTGATAATCTCTTCGTTGATGGTAATTACGTAATCCTGAATCGTTTCACGCGGGTCAGTTTTTTCGTTAATAACCTTACGAAGCGCGTTGGTAATATGACGTCCGGTATAGTAACCACCCGGTACTTCCATGATACCCTGTGTATTCATCCACTGCTCTCTTAATACTGCAATGTCATCAGCGCTCCATGCCAGCTGACAGAACGCATCGATATTAGCAGTAGCATAACGTGCGGATGCACCAAGCAATGCCTCAATCTCACGACCGAAACGAACCTGTGTCTCAGTAGAAGCCCACCACTTCATGAACTCCCATGCCATAGACTTCACATATTCGTCTTCGTTTGCAATCATCATGGTTGCAGAACCGGTAATCATCGCGGTACGGTCAATGTATGTATTGCCGTTCTCATCAACCTTCTCAGTACCCGGAACCATACAGAAGTCCCAAAGACCTATAATCCCCGGTGCGGATACCATCAAGGTATTGTAAGTAGCATAACTCATAACACCAATCGGCATCTCGCCGGAACGGAAACGGCTTACAAAGTCGAATACGCTCGGAAGACCGTAATCGGTAAAGTATCTCGAATAATCATCAAATGCCTTAACACCTGCTTCATCATCTACGGTAACTTCCATACCGGTCGGGTCATAAAGGTTACCATCATTCTGATAAAGAAGTGTGAAGTACATACTCAGGTCGGCAGCGGTGTTGGCAACCTGAGTGCTGGCAGCAGAGGATGCACTGCTACCGAATGCAGACGGAATACCTACGGTAAGGTTCTTACCCTGCAGGGTCGGAAGCATCTCAATCAGTTCCTGCCAGGTATCCGGAACTTCCAGTCCAAGCTCTTCCAAAACGTCGGTTCGGTAGAACATAACGTTAAAGGTCTGGGTCTCCGGCACACCGTAGATACCGCCCTCTAACTGATACTGCTCATAAGAACTCGGTGTGAAGTGCTGGAACAATTCTTCCCAACCTTCAAACTGCGTGATATCTTCGGAAGAACCACGAAGTGCGTAGTTAACCGGCTGGTCAGCACCAACAGAAAGAACTACGTCCGGACCACGTCCTGCCATAACCGCATTCAGAATTGCATCCGGCGCAACAATCTCAACGTTAACCTTGATGCCGCTCTGCGGTGTAAAGGTATCGTCGATCATGGTCTTCAGGATAGTACCCTGATCACGACCGGTAGCAACCCATACCTTAATAATATCTTCTTCATCCTCGTCGTATACATCACCGACAGCATCGTAATCTACGATGAAGGATGCAACGAATGCCTTAATCTCGTGCCAAGCCTTTGCGAAGAATCCTGCAGTATCTTCTTCCGGCTCTGCTTCAGTTCCGCTGATTACGATATAGTCGATGTCCATCTTGGACTCTGCCATATTGAGCATCGCAGTACCGATTGCGGTAATATTATCCTTAAATGCAACGAATTCTTTTGTAATCTTCTCCGGCTTCTCAAGGAAACGCTCAATCTGCTGTGCCAGCGTCTGAGCCGTAGCAATCTTATCTGCCTTCTGACCGGTGTAAGCAACCGTATCATCTACGATCTTATAGAGACGCTTTGCTTCCAGATCCATCGCTTCCATAACTTCAGGATATACAATATGAATATTGTAATCACGGAAGGTATCCGGATTCGGACCGGTATACACAAGGATGGTTCTGTAAATCTGATTCAGACGATATACAGAGTCTTCCAACTCTTCCATGATGGCACCAATGCCGCCGAGTGTAATCTCAAGACGAATATCGTGCTTACCTTTTTCAAGATAGAAGCGGTACGGTTCTCCTGCTTCATCGCTCAGAGTCATACAATCCCACTCATTGCTGTACGCAAAAGAAATTTCCTTCATCTCTTCAAACGGAACCTCACCATCAATCGTGAGTATTCTGGATGCAACATTACCACGGTCATAATTCTGACGTCCCTTGATGGTGATGTTGTAATAACCGTCTTCCGGAACTTCAAACTCCCACTCAATCCACTGACCGGGCTTTTTCCAGGACTCACCACCGATATAGTTGAGGATAGTCTTGGTAACACTGTACGGAGAAGTGTTCGGAGCAGACTTGTCATACTTTGCATAGAGCGAAGATTCGGAACGAACAGAGGAATCCTCACCTTCTATCTTCTGCACATACTTCTTACCAAGCTCTCCTGCTTCCGGAGCAGTATGGTCTGCCACATAATCTGCATATGTATAGGCATTCTGAACCGGTGCTAACGCGAACTTTCTCAGAACCATCGGCTCGTTAATCGCATCGAAGCGAATCTCATTCGCACCTTTCTCCAGATAGAAGCAATACGGCTCAACGATAAAGCCCATACTGTCTTCACAGTATCCGGACTGCCAGATATCGTATACTTCAACCTGCATAGGGCGAATCTCGTTGCCCTGGTTGTCAACACGAACTTCCCCGCCATTAATCCAACGTCTGGAGAAAATCATGTTCAATGCATCTTCAAACGGAAGCTCGCCGTTGATATAAAGCGCACGCTCAACATCAACACCACGGGATTCTACGTTCATGTACTCAAGGTACACATTGTAGAAGCCGCTTTCCGGCACTTCCACATTCCAAGTAACAGAGGAATCACTGGAGGTAAACAAAGTCTTTGCTTCTCCGTTGTAATTCTCATATACTTCTACGCCTTCTGCTGCGCTGTAAGAAAACAGATCAATATCCACTTCCGTCTGCGGATATGCAGCATCTGCATGCGAGGACAGATACTTGCTGTATGTACCCTCTCTGGTTGCCCCCGTGGTATCCGATGTTAAATCTACACCGGCATACTTTTGCTCGAAGTTATCCACTTTGTCACCGGACAGCAGAAAAATCGCGCCGCCCACAAGGACCAAAACAACTAATACCACTAACAGTTTTTTCGTTACACCTTTCACAATTGCCTCCATGGTATCAACAAGAAATAAATAGCTGGTACTACTCAATTTTGTATAAGATAATACAAAAAGAGTTTATACCCGTCTAACAATTATACTGAATTGCATATATAGAGTCTGCTCAAATCTTGCTTTTCTATTATCACTCGTTGCTATTTTTGTTTATTTTTACATAGTTTTTGACATTTTCGATAAGAATCTTTGTTCTTCTTTATCAATATTGCTGATTTTTATGGGCAAAACATCAAATACCTTTGGTTTTTGTATTAAAAGATATTATACATTCTGCACAAAATCCTCATCATTCTTCCGTTTCCGGCCGTGAAATGACTACTTTACCATCCGTATGTTCCAATTTCACCTTGTTATCTTTCAATTCAAGGGAAGTCAGAATCTCTCTCGGTATCTGCACGCGTCCTGCCTTATCAACAATTGCGTATTCTTCCTGCGTGTCTTCCGTCTTCCAGTCAATATTAGTCTCTTTCAGTCGGTCGGCGTATTTTTCTTTCAGAATACGTTCGCTGCTGATCTTCCCGTCACGGATTGCCACAACACGTTTTACCTTCTTGGAAAGTGTCGTATCATGCGTAACAATCAGTATCGTCTGACCATTACGGTTCAGCTCGGTGAACACATCAAAGATATAGTTTGCTGTCTTGGCATCCACGCTACCAGTCGGCTCATCCGCCAGTAAGAGCTTGGGCGAATTGGCAAGCGCTATCGCAATCGCCACACGCTGTTGCTCACCACCGGACATCATATTCAGACGGCTGTGTCTTTTATGAGAAAGACCAACCATCTCCAGAAGTTCGGTTGCTTTTTCTTTTTTCTTCTTCACATCCGACAAATGCATCGGAAGCATGATATTCTCCAACACCGGAAGATACGGAAGAAGGTTTCTTGCGTTGTTCTGCCATACAAACCCTACGGTATCACGTTTGTAAGTAACCAGCTCCTTATCTGTCATGGTAAAAAGATTCTTGCCACCGACAATCAGGGAGCCTGCACTCGGACGATCCAAACCGCCGATCATGTTCAGGAAAGTCGACTTACCACTGCCGCTGTTGCCGATCAGTGCGGTAAGCTCTCCCGTCTCTACGGTCAGATCGAGTCCCTGTAGTGCCAGAACTTCCGTCTGTTTTGTCTTATAGATTTTTACCAGGCCATCAGCCTGAATCATTGCTTCACTCATATCTGAACTCCATTCTCCAGTTCAATGAACATACCACCGGCATCCATCAAGCCCGTATCATGCGTGGTCATGATGATGGTAATGTTTTCTTTTTTACTCATCTCCTGGAACAGACGGGTTACTTCTGCCGCCA
>JAZSIB010000015.1:0-11689 GCA_045533585.1 Lachnospiraceae bacterium
GCGGTAAGGCAAGAAAGTATAGTGTAATGTACATGACAGACAACAATTTCTCAAGGAACTATGCACATAATTGCAACCACTTCCCGACTGATACAAAGTTGTACTAAAAATAACATAAATAGGAAAGAGGCGTTCGCTTAATCGCGAACACCTCTTTTTGTTTTGATGTTATTTTGTTTTAAGAATTGTTAATGGCGAAAAGATTAGTCTTCGTACGGCTTCATGCATTGGATAGTGCCGTCTGCATTGTACTTAATCTCGCGGAACATGACGCAACGTTGATGGTTAACACCGCCGGACAGCGAAGAGTCGTGGTAGAACAGATACCACTTGCCGTTCCACTCAACGATGGAGTGGTGGGTAGTCCAACCGATTACCGGCTCCAAGATACGACCGCGGTAAGTGAACGGACCCATCGGGCTCTTACCGGTAGCATAGCAGAGATAATGGGTATCACCGGTAGAGTAGGAGAAGTAGTAGGTATCATTGTACTTGTGAACCCAGGAAGCCTCGAAGAAACGTCTGTCGTGATCTCCTGCAAGAAGCGGCTTGCCGTCTTCGTCTAAGATCTTAACTTCCTGCATCTGCGCCTTGAAACCGAGTAAATCATCGGTCATCTCAGCTACGAGCGGTCCCAATGCCGGGCCGTCTTCTGCCGGTTCTACAAAGTTCTCGGTAAATTCACCGGTCTGCCATTTCTCAAGCTGACCGCCCCAAAGACCGCCAACGTACATATATGCTCTGCCGTCATCGTCAATGAGAACTGCCGGGTCGATGCTTCGGCTGCCTTCAATGTAGTTCGGTTCCGGAGTGAACTTGCCTGCCGGGCTGTCGCTGGTAGCAACGCCGATACGGAAGATTCCGTCTTTGTCTTTTGCCGGGAAGAACAGATAATATTTGCCGTTCTTGTAAGCAGCGTCCGGAGCCCACATCTGATGACTTACCCACGCAACCTCGTCCTCGTGAAGCACCATGCCGTTATCTACGCACGGAGCATCCAAAGAATCCATGGAAAGGATGTGGTAGTCCTCCATCTGGTACTGATCGCCGTTATCATCGTCCGGGCAATCCAAAGCCTTGTCGTGAGACGGGTAGATGTACAGCTTGCCGTCGAATACATGTGCAGACGGGTCAGCGGTATAGATATGTGTAACTAAAGGTTTTTTCTGCTCAGCCATAATCTCTCTCCTTATATAATAGAATGGTGAATATGCCATTAGTATTAATGTAACCGATTTTGTCTGTTTGTCAAGGAAAAGCTGATTGGAGATATTCTTTTTTTGTTGGACAAAGAGGAATATGACGAGTATAATGACTATAAATGTATTTTTGTGTAGAAGAAATTATTAAATGGCGAGAGTTAAGGCAAACAGACAGAGGGGCGGAAAAATGATTTGTAAGCATTTTGTAAAAGTTTTATTTCCTTTTCGATATGCAAAGGAAGAGAACAATAAGCTGGAAGACATCACTGTGATAAATGCAAAAGGAAATGAGAAGCATTTGTTCGAGCGTTTTGGTTTTGATGGTGTAAATTTGCGCAAGGGAGTGCAGGGTTTGTTTGCGAAAGAAGAAAATTTGTCGAAGATTGTAGAGTGTTATTGCCTTGCCTATGATGCCCGCTCTTATGTGAAGTTACCAAGAAGGAAAGAAGAACCTTTGCTGTTTTATACGCGTGGCAAAAAAGAAGAGAACCCTTATTCGGTTGCAATTCCGGAGATTCGACTTTACCTCTTTGAATCCGAAGTGGGATTTGTTGAGATGGAATGCGAGTTTGATAGTTGTTCAGTTTCAGATTATATACAATGCAACTACTTTTTGAGTGAGATAAAAGCAGGCGCAAACTATTTTGTGACCAAAAAACAAATATGGGACGGTCGTGAAAAACGGGAGGAGATGGAAGTCAAATTTACTGTGAAAGAGTTACTGCAAGAGGTTTTGCAGTATGTTTCCGGAGTAAAGGACTTTTATACGGAAAACAGCTGGCTCGAAGCACATGAGAAGGGAATTATTTATTCATATCTGTATCTGGAAGAGAAGCCGAGTGATTTTGACTCGTTAGTATATAATATCCGGAATAATTACAAAGAGTCGTATAAGGTTCCGCAACGATATAAATCGCTCAACGAAGACCCGAGTGTTCGACAACAGTTTGAAAACTCTTACTGGCTTGCTTCATATAATGGCACCATTAACCTGAGTTATAAGACAAGTGATGAAACGACAAATCTCTTTTTTGAGAGAGATTTTTACGGTAAGATGCATCAGGTGTATTATGCTTTGTTTCTGGCAGTACTTCATCAGCGTTTTTTGCTTTTGAAGGCTATGATGGAAATGGTTGAGATTAGTAATCTGAATTTGGATCATGAAGAGATGGAGCGGCAACTGATGAAAATCAGAAACTATCGAGCATGGATACATAGACTAAAGTGCCGGACTTTTTTTGAAAAACCTTCTTATGTGCAGCATGTCAATGACTATTACGAATTCATAAAATCTTCTTATTGCATAAAGGACTTGCATTCAGATTTGTCAACGAGATTGCTTGACATTGAAGAGGTTTGTAATGTATATGTGGAGAAAATAAAGAGGCATGAGGAGCTGCTATCGAAAAGCAGGAGTGCCAAGATTGAAATAGTTGTCAGTGTTTTTGGTACAATAGTGGGATTGGTTACAGTGACAAACGAGGCGTGGGGATTGTTGGAGAAGATATCAGGGATTCTGGCAAGGCCTTTTTCCATCCCGGTGTTGCTGGCAATGTTGGTTCTATGGCTTCCGTCGTCTATCGTAGTGTATTATAATGCAACCCAAAAGATGAAGGAAATCAAAGAAATTAAGAAAGAATTTAAGATGGAAGTTTCTACGTTGAAAAAAGAGAGAGATGTAGGTTGAGTAAAGTTAGCCTAAAGTGGTGCATAAACAACAAAAATACAAATAGTGGAGGGAAAAATGCAACAAAATTTGACGGATAATAAGGTAGAAGGAAAGTTTAGTGTAATTCAGAAGGCGATGGATGATCACGCATATGATATCGTTGTAAAAGAATGTTGTGGTCTGTTTGAAGTTGCGTTTAAGAGAATATTTCAAGAAGCAGTGGTTCAGTTGAATTTTGAAGATAGAAATGTTTTGCTGGAAAAAGAGAGAGTAATCGGAAAAGGGAAAAAAGGAATTAATGAATTCGGTTTTGGTGAGCTTGTTGGATTATTTCGAGAAACCGGTTTGATGAAGAAATGGGCAGAAATCAGTAATCGTGATATTGGGCTGATTGAAAGTGTGAATTACAGTTCGGTGGTTCATTTAAGAAATGAACTGGTACATAACGGCGGGCAGTGCGGAAGAATTGAAGCTGAGCTGGTATTCAATTATGTAAAAAGTTTATATGCGATATTAGGGTTTATTAATATGGAGAAGGCAATCTCTGAGTCGTTTGAAACAAAGGCGACGGTTGGTGTAACCAACGATAAAAAGGAGTTGGTTAACATTGTATTGGTGAAAGATAAAGGGATTATTGTTAATCAGGCAGACAATACCAGAAATATATCGTGTAAAGTTGAAACGATAAATAGAATGCTGTCCGTCGTGTACAAAAATACAAAGGAGCTGGTAGGAGAAGATGCAGCTGAAAAGATACTGTATGATATGGGATATGATAGCGGAAGTGCTTTCGGCCGTGTGATGTATGAAAAATGGGAAATGGAAGATGATGAAAATTCCTTTGAAGACAAGCTTTCGATGTGGTGCGACTTTGATTCGGTAGTAGGATGGGGGAGATTTAAAAGTAATATTGTGGTGAATGAGGATGAGGGTACGCTTGAGGGATATTTAGAAATCAAAGATAATTTCTTATGCCATAATAGAAAAAAGACGGATCCTCCGATTTGCGGATTCATAAAAGGATATTGTGAAGGCGTAATGACAGAGCTGCTGGGTGGTTATAAAGTAAGCGTTCATTGTGAAGAGGGGCAGTGTCCTTTAAGAAGCCCATTAAAGAAGGTATGCAGACTTAACCTTGTAGTTTAAAAGAAAAATACCCAAAAAATTACTATTGACAAATGAAACGACTTCAGATAAAATTCATTTCGGAGAATCAGCTTTTTTGGAAAGTCTGACAGGGAGAATGTGTCATGGACTGCGAGCACATTTCAGATGAGTAGTAAGTTGGGAACACTCCGGTTGATTAATGAATTAAGAATTAAATTACAAAAAGCGGATACAATATGTATCAAGACGGGTGGCACCGCGGGCTAAATGTAATGTTTGCTCGTCCCGGGAATATTATGATAATATTCCCGGGCTTTTTATTTTATTACAGGAGGTTTTTCTATGTACAGGACACAATATTGTAATGATATTTGCGACAAGCATATCGGCAGCACTGTACAGCTTGCCGGATGGGTCGATGTTGTGCGAGATCATGGTGGAGTTATTTTTATTGATTTGCGGGATTATACCGGTGTGACGCAGGTTGTAGTTCACGATGAAGCGTTATTGAAAAATGTGAATCGTGAGACGGTTATTTCCGTAAGTGGTAAAGTAGAAAAGCGTGCGCCTGAAACTGTAAATGAGAAGATTGCTACCGGTTATGTAGAATTGGTTGCGGATTCTTTGCAGATTCTTGGTAAGAGCCGCAATATGTTACCGTTTGAGGTTCGTTCCTCTCACTTGAGCAAGGATGAGCTTCGTTTAAAATACCGTTATCTTGATTTGCGTAATCCGAAGAATCATGAAAAACTTGTGATGAGATCAAAGATTATTCGCCATTTGCGCAATAAGATGGAAGAAAAGGGATTTTTGGATATGCAGACGCCGATTCTGACTGCGTCTTCTCCGGAAGGTGCCCGTGACTTCCTTGTTCCGAGCCGTAAGCATCCGGGTAAGTTTTATGCATTGCCTCAGGCTCCGCAGCAGTTTAAGCAGCTGTTGATGGTTTCCGGGTTTGATCGATATTTCCAGATTGCTCCTTGTTTTAGAGATGAGGACGCAAGAGCGGACCGTTCACCGGGCGAATTCTACCAGCTTGACTTTGAGATGGCGTTTGCAACGCAGGAAGAAGTCCTCGACGTATGTGAGGATGTTATCTATGATACCTTTAAAACATTTTCAAATAAGAGAATAACAGAAAAACCGTTCCGTCGTATCACCTATGCAGAATCCATGATGAAATATGGTTCTGACAAGCCGGATCTTCGTAATCCGCTGATCATTTGTGATCTGACTGCGTTCTTTGCAAATGTAAGCTTTCCGGCATTTCAGGGCAAGCCGGTTCGCGGCATTGTAGCAAACTGTGCCGGTAAGTCAAAGAAATTCTTCGAAGACTCCTTAAAGTTTGCGACATCTGCAGAAGTGGGACTTGGCGGACTTGGATACATTACCTTAAAAGAAGGCGTTTTTGCAGGTCCGATTGCGAAATTCTTATCGGATGCCCAGAAGGAAGAAATTATTGAATTAACCGGAGTAAAAGAAGGCGAGACCTTGTTCTTTATCTGTGATGACAAGAAGAATGACACAGAAAAGAAAGCAGGACATATCCGTTCCTGGCTTGCAGCAAAAGATCAGCTGGATTTAATCCGTGATGATGCATTTGAATTCTGTTTCATTGTTGATTTCCCAATGTACGAAATCGACGAAGAGACCGGAGATACCATTTTTACACACAATCCGTTCTCCATGCCTCAGGGTGGAATGGAAGCGTTGCTGGGAGATGACCCCACACAGGTTCTGGCTTACCAGTATGACCTGGTATGTAATGGTATCGAGCTGGCATCCGGAGCGGTACGTAACCATGATGTAGATATTATGAAGAAGGCATTTGAAATTGCCGGATATACCGAGGATGAGCTGAAGGCAAGATTTAATGCTCTTTATAACGCATTCCAGTACGGTGCACCGCCGCATGCAGGTATGGCACCGGGAATTGACCGTACAGTAATGCTTCTGACCGGAGATGAAAAGATATTAGAGATTATCGCATTCCCGTTGAACGGTAATGCACAGGATCTTCTTCTTGGTGCACCGAGTGAGGTAACCAACCAACAGTTGGAGGATGTACACCTTCTGGGGAATACCAATGCACTTGCTTCCCGTGCAGTGCCGACAGGCGGAAATAAAGGACGGAGTGAGAAGCGTTCTACGTTCTCGAACTCGCAGCAGCTGAATCAGTTGTCGTTGACGGAAGCGGAAGAAACGGATATGCAGAACATCTTCAAGATGATGAAAGAACAGGAAGATGCATTGAAGCAGATTGATACAGAAAATGTCGAAGAGATGATTTATGTTATGCCTATGACCAATGTTCTTCGCGAGGATGAAAGAAAACAGCTGTTTACAAGAGAGAGTCTTCTGGAAGCAGCTCCGGAACGTAATGAAGATAGTTGGCAGGTGCCGCGACTTGTAAAGTAGTGAGGTGAAGAGAATGAAAGAATATGCAGTACAGATATCGGATAAAGGAAACGTAGCTGTTGATGATACGATTCTTGTTAAGGGCGTACAGTCTGCTGCCGGTTCCCGTATCATGGAAGGGTTTCAACCGTTGTTCAGTGCAGAAGCAGTTACCCGTCTGGAAGATAAGGGTTATGCTATCTCCGGAAAGACCCATGTAGGTGAATTCGGTTTTGATCTGGTAGGTGAATTTTCCTACTATGCTGAAAAGGAAGAGAACTTAAAGGGTGCAGCAGCACAGTTGGTGTCGCAGGGTGCAGTAAAAGCAGCACTTGGTGTGGATATGAATGGAGCCACCCGCCGTGCAGCAGCATTATCCGGTGTAGATTTCTTAAAACCGACTTATGGCACCGTTTCCCGTTATGGAATTATTTCCTGCGCAGCTTCCGGCGAGCAGATGGGTGTATATGCCGGCAATGTGGAAGGTGTCAAGGAGATTATGGAAGTGATTGCCGGACACGATGAAAAAGACGGAACCAGTCTGAGAGAAGCAAGCTATAATTACCGTACGGATGCTTCGGTTGCAGGCAAGAAGGTTTGTATTATTAGGGAACTGATTGAAAAAGCAGACGAACAGACACGTCAGCGTGTAGAGGAATTTGCTTCAAAACTTCGTAAAAACGGAGTGACCGTAGAAGAGATTTCCTGTGATGTTTTTGATACGGCAAATATTGCATGGCAGATTCTGATGACGGCAGAGACCTGCAACAATGTGTCACGTTATGATGGTGTGAAGTTTGGACATCGTGCGGCAGAGTACAAAAATATTGACGAATTATATGTGAATACAAGAACAGAAGGCTTTAACTTTTTGACGAAGTCAGTGATTCTCTATGGTTCTGATGTGCTGTCTAAGAACCGTTACGAGGACTGCTACGGCAAATCTCTTAAGGTGCGTCGAGTCGTAGCGGAAAAGTTTGAAGCACTGATGAAAGAGTATGATGCGGTTCTTACACCGGTATGTAGTAAGACTGTGTACAACGCTTACGATATAAAGGAAGCATTCGAGACTGTTTTCAAGGAAGGCGTGTTTACTGCTGTTGCGAACCTGATTGGCGTTCCTGCTTTGGTAAGCGGTGGAGTTCAGCTTATGGGTAAGCATTTCAGCGAAAGTGTTCTGCTGAGCCTTGCAGGAAGTACTGAAAGGGTAGGTGAATAACGATGAAATACGAAATGGTCATTGGACTTGAAACACATGTGGAACTTAGTACCGAATCTAAGATTTTCTGTTCCTGTGGCGGTCATTCTGCAGCAAAAGAACCGAACGATTGTGTATGCCCTGCCTGCAGCGGTATGCCGGGTATGTTGCCGGTGATGAACAAAAGGGTAGTAGAGCTTGCAGTTACAGCGGGTCTTATGCTGAATTGTGAAATCAGCAAATATACAACATTCGACAAGAAGAACTACTATTATCCCGACCTTCCCTGTGCATATCAGATTACACAGCTGAATCATCCCATCTGTACCAATGGTTGTGTAACGCTCAAAACTTCTGCAGGGGAAAGAGAGATTCATATCAAGCAGATTCATATGGAAGAAGATGCAGGTAAGCTGGTTCATGCAGGAAAAGCTTCTTACGTTGATTTTAACCGTACCAGCGTGCCGTTGATTGAGATTGTTACACAGCCGGATTTCCGTAGTGCAGAGGAAGTGTTGATTTATCTCAATAAGTTAAAATCCATGTTCCGTTCCGGCGGCATCTCCGAATGTGAAGAAGGTGCGATGCGTTGTGACGTTAACATTTCGGTTCGTCCGGAAGGCAGTACGGAATTTGGTGTTCGTACAGAGATTAAGAACATGGCGTCGTTCGAGGCAATTGAAAAAGCGATTCGTTATGAAGCACAGCGTCATATTGATGCCATTGAATTTGAGACAGAAGAATTGGTGCAGGAAACCAGACGTTATGATGATGCAAGCGGTAAGACCTTTGCGATGCGTAACAAGGAAACAGAGGCTGATTACCGTTACTTCCCGGATGCGAACCTGATGCCGATTATTATTGACGATGAATGGCTGGAAAGAATAAAAGCTGCGAAGCCGGTAGAGATTGATGAAAAAGCGGATACTTACAGGGCTTCCGGCATATCAGAAAAAGAAATTGATATGCTGATTCACAATCACAATGTAAGCAAGATACTGGATGAAGTTGTGGCATTGGGATGTGATGCGAAAAATGCATCCGGATGGCTGCTTACGGATTGTGCAGGAATTCTTCGTAAAAACGGCAAACTGTTAGGTGACCTGGAGATTACTGCGAAAGACCTTGCTGCAATCATCAAAATGGTAGACAGCGGTGATGTTAACCGAATGAGCGGTAGAAAGATACTTGCAGCTGTGATTGAGACGGGAGCAGATCCGGTAGCGTACTGCAAAGAAAATGCACTGGATAGCAAGGTAGATACCGCTACAATAGCAAATGTGATTGATACGGTACTTGCAGAAAATGCACAGGCACTGGAAGACTATAAGAACGGTAAGATTAAAGCAAAGCAGGCCTTGTTCGGTGCTTGCATGAGAGCATTGAAGAATACTGCAGATACGGATGTAATCAGAGAACTTCTTGATGACAAGTTAAGTAAATATTAAGTGTGCGGCGGGAGTTTTTACTCCCGCTATGCAGTTGGAGGAAGTATGAAAAAAATATTACTGATACTTGTGGGCGGAACCATCTGCTCTTCGTTAAATGAAGAGGGGAATCTTTCGGTCAGTAGAGAAGCAGGGATATTATTGAAACAAAACTTCTTGAATTCGGATTCTCTGTATGTTGATGCGGTTGATATTGAATCGACGGAGAACTTGTATGTATTAAGTGAAAATATGACTGTCGATAAATGGAATACGATAATTGACACATACAGAAAGCATGTTGCAGACAAAGTATACGATGGGATTATTATGGCGCATGGCACGGATACACTGGCGTATTCCGCCGCACTTTTTTCCATGCTGTTAAGTGCTGCGCAAATTCCGGTTTTTCTGGTGTCAGCGAATGAGGACCTAAAGTCTGACAGGACAAACGGAAATGTGAATTTCAGATGCGCAGTAGAATGCATCGCTCGCGGAATAAAGCCGAACGTTTATGTGCCCTATAAGAATCTGTCGGACGGAAAATTGTATCTGCACCTTGCCTCCAGACTCCGACAGTGTGAAATTTATTCTGAGGATTTTCACAGTACAGGGGAGTTGGACATCTCCGGCTTATCAGAAGAGAATTATCATGAATACTTTGAACAGCTTGAAAAACAGTTCCCGTATAAGAAACAGAAGCGTGTTGTTGATATATTTGGCAACTGGAAGCTGAAAAACTGTATATTGTACTTGAACCCTTATGTCGGTATGAACTATTCTGCGTATGCGTATGACAAGTTTGAGGCGGTACTTCACGGAGCGTTTCATTCGGGGACTGCCTGCGCAGAAAAGAATGAGAGATGCAGTGAATACGGGGAACATTCCATCTTGTATATGTTGGATAAATGTTTTCAGGCAGAGAAAAAAACAGACGTTTATTTTTCGCCTTCCGTGTTAAAGAGCGGGACATACGAAACGGTTTCGATGATTGGAAATCATACCGTAAATGGGAAAAAGATAAACTTTATGTACGGCTGCACATATGAAATGGCATATGTAAAACTGGTTATTGCATATTCCGTATTTGAAGCGGAAGAAGAGCGGCGACGGTTTATTGAGAACGAATATAACTTTGAGCTGATTGAAAGGCTATGTTGAAGTGGGGAAAGAAGAGATGACTGAGAAACTATACGAAAGCAACGCATATTGTAAGACGTTTCAGGCAGTAGTAGAAGAATGCCGACTGATGAACGGGAAGTACGGTATTGTGCTGAATCGAACCGCCTTCTTTCCCGAAGGCGGCGGACAGGCAGCGGATCAGGGAACCATCAACGGGCACGCGGTTTTGGATGTACAACAAAAGGATGCAGTTATTCTGCATATACTGGAAACCGAATTGCAGGCGGGAGAAGAAGTGAGCTGCGAAATTGATTGGGAACTTCGATATGCCAGAATGCAGGGACATACCGGTGAACACATTCTTTCCGGGGTAGTGCATGCGCTGTATGGATACAACAATGTGGGATTTCATATGAATGACAGGCTTATGGTGGTTGACTTTGACGGAAGCTTATCATTGGAAGATATTCAAAAGATTGAAATTCGTGCAAATGAGGCGGTGTATGCAAATGCAGATGTGGTTGCATATTATCCGACGGCAGAAGAATTGGCAAAACTGGAGTACAGAAGTAAAAAAGAACTGGGAGATGCTGTGCGGATTGTTACGATTGGCGAGGATATTGATTGCTGTGCGTGTTGTGCACCGCATGTGGCGAGAACCGGCGAAATAGGAATGATCAAAGTGCTTGATTTTTGCTCTTACAAGCAGGGAACCCGGATTGAGATGACAGCTGGGAAAAATGCTTTGACGGATTACATGAGTTTGAATCTGGCAATGAAGGAACTGATGAAGCTGTTATCTGCTCCGAGAGACGGTGTGGTTGATGCCGTTCGTGAAAAAAATACCGCATATCAGACGCTGAATTTTGAGTATCAGAAGCAGGCAAAACAATTGGCTTTGCACGAACTGGAACTGGTGGAGAAAGGCGATTCGGTTTATGCAGTTGCAACGGAGTTGTCGTTTGACGAATTAAGGTATTGTGCCAACCGGTTGGCGGATGGGCAATACCGTGTCTGTCTGTTGTTTTCAGGAAACAGTACAGACGGGTATATATACGTGGTAAGCAGTAAAGCAGCGGATGTACGAGACATTGCAAAGCAATTGAATGAAACCTTTTCGGGAAAAGGCGGCGGACAGAAAAATTATGCACAAGGAAAAATACAAGCTTGTGCAGAAAATGACATAAAGAGTTTTGTGGAAAATTTATTAGTAAACGAGATGAAGGAGTTGTAACGTCCGGTGATGAAGACGCCGGGCGTAGCTTCGCGTCACGAAAATTTCAAGAAAAACGCATGAAATAAAAAGTTAAAACTCTTTACTAATTCGTCGATTCGTGTTAATCTATACGTTAGCACGGCGTTAAATTTTTAACGCTGCATTCGAGATGCCATTTTTTGACCTCTCGCCAAGTTAATTTTTTAAATCTATTAAGGAGGATATATATCATGGCCAGAAAAATGAAAACCATGGATGGTAACACAGCTGCTGCTCACGTGTCTTACGCGTTTACCGATGTAGCTGCTATTTACCCCATCACCCCTTCGTCCCCGATGGCAGACTACACTG
>JAZSIB010000267.1:0-5355 GCA_045533585.1 Lachnospiraceae bacterium
CATCCACGATACTCGGCATCACCTGATCAATGCTGTTTGTCGCAGTCTTACAACCGGAGTTAATCTCCTGCAGAATTGTTACAGTATCTTCATTCATACGTTCCACCATACCTTTCTACAAAAAAGGTCTGCCGGTTTGAACACCGCCAGACCTGCTTGCACTCAGTATGTCCCGAACGCAATTTCATTATTCATAATAAAGTATCTTTTTTAATCAATGAAGCTATTCTTCATTCATCTTATTCAGGAAGCTTCTCAGACGCTCACTGCTGCTGTTGTCAATGACATCCTCCGGTCGGCCTTCTTCCACAATATAACCATCTGCCATGAAGATAACCCGGTCCGCAACATTTTTTGCAAAGTTAATCTCATGCGTTACGATTACCATCGTCATATGCCCTGCCGCCAGTGTACGAAGCACCTTCAGAATCTCGCCGGTCAGCTCCGGATCCAGTGCCGAAGTCGGCTCATCGAAAAACAGCATCGCCGGCTTCATCGCCATCGCACGCGCAATCGACACACGCTGCTGCTGTCCGCCGGACAGCTGGTACGGATAGGTATCTGCCTTATCGGCAAGGCCCATCTTCTCCAGAAGCTCTCTTGCTTCTGCCTCTACCTCTGCCTTATCACGCTTCTGCACATGCACCGGTGCATCCATCACATTTTGCAGCACCGTCATATGCGGAAACAGATTAAAATTCTGGAACACCAGACCAAACTTCTTGCGAATTTCGCGAAGCTCTTCTGCCGGTGCATACACCGAATTGCCTTCTGCATCCATGGTAACTGCATACTCGCCCTGATAAGCAAGCAAACCACTGTCCATCGTCTCCAACATTGTAGCGCAACGAAGCAGGGTGGACTTACCCGAACCGGACGGTCCGATGATAGCAACCACTTCACCTTCCTCTACCGAGATGGAAATGTCCTTCAGTACCTGCACTTCGTCAAAACTCTTCTTTACATTTTTAATCTCAAAAATACTCATATGCCGTATCTCCACGTTTTCTGTCTCACCGCTACGTTCATCATCCAAACTACTTATCCCATCAGCAATTCCTGATAAACTTCCGGTATTCTGCTACTTACTCATACCACGCAACTTAACGGAAATATGAGAATTTCTTCTCTACCCGCTCCATCGCATACGCTACCACGTAATTAAATATGTAGTAGAACAATCCTGCAACGATAAGCGGCACCACCGTACCCTGAGCCGCTACAATCTGCTTTGCAATTGTAAACATCTCCGACACAGCGATTACAAACGCCAGCGAAGTATCCTTAACCAAAGTAATCACTTCGTTCGTTACCGGCGGGATAATACGCTTTACTACCTGCGGGAAAATAATACGGAAAAATGTCTGTCCCTTCGAATACCCGAGCACCTTTGCTGCCTCATGCTGACCCACACTGATGGACTCAATGCCGGCACGGTAAATCTCTGCAAAATACGCCGCGTAATTCAATGAGAAACCGATGATTACCGCCACATAGCGATAGGATGCCGTAAGCGGTATCTTGAACAGATAATGCGGCCCGAAGAAAATCACCATCAGCTGAAGCATCAGCGGAGTACCACGCATGATAGATATATATATCCGCATAATACCGCTTAACAGCTTATTCTTCGCCATACGTCCAAACGCAATCAACAGACCGAGCGGTAAGGAAAATACCAGCGTCAGCACGAAGATTAAGAACGACATTCCCAGACCGCTTACCAGACGGCCTACAATATTAAAAAGAGAACTGAAAAAATCCATCTCTGCTCCTTATTACTTCACGGAATTACTTACCAAGTACTACACAATCCTGAAGATCCCACTTCTTAGCGATCTCGTCGAACTTTCCGTCCTTCACCATCTCGTACAGCGTCTCCTGTACCTGATCACGAAGCTCCGTATTTCCCTTCAGGAAACCAATGCCGTAAAGCTCAGATACCAACTTCTCCTCAAGAATCACGAACTTATCTGCACCACGCTCTTCCATCTGGAACTTCGCAACACCGATATCCATCGCAATCGCCTCAGCTGCGCCGCTCTCAAGATACATAAATGCAGTATTGTAATCCGGTACCTGAATCAGCTCCTTGAAAGAACCAAGAAGTGCTGCAGACTCCTCTGCTTCCAGTGCTTCCAGTGCGGAAGATGCTGCCTGTACTGCTACAATCTTACCTGCAAGGTCAGCCTGGGTTGCAATACCGGAATCACTCTTCACAATAAACACCTGACTGTTATCAACATACGCATCCGACCACTCGTACTGGTCAACACGGTCTTCACTCATGGTAAAACCGTTCCAGATACAATCAATCGTACCGGACTCCAGCTCCATATCCTTGGAAGCCCATTCGATCGGCTGGAACTTCACATCCCAGCCACGTCTGTTACATACTTCTGCAGCAAGGTCGAGGTCAAAACCAACATACTCGCCCTTCTCATTTGCATAACCGTAAGGTGGGAACTCTGCATCAAAACCTACGGTAAAGCTCTTCTTACTTCCGCAGGCAGTTAACAATGCACAAAGCATCACTGCTACAAGTAATAAACTAATAATCTTTTTCATAATCTCCTCCATTTACAGGTTCCTGTTATCCCATGACGTCCCTGCACCCACTTCGCAGCCAATCACCACCGAACCAACCGAACCGGTTAACTCTTCTTAATTAATATGTACCGGTATACAAACACCGACAACCGACATGGTAACACGTCACCGAGCTAAAATCAAGTGTGAAAACCTTTAATTCGCGGATTTCCGCCCTATTTGCAAAATATTTTTCTCCTTAGACTTGACAACTTCATACTTCTTTGATATTATCTCTCTGTCGCTTTATTGCGTCAAAGCGTCAACGCAACAAAATAATTACAGACATTCTATGAGGTATCCTATGATTATCAAGATTATTGCACTGGTATGTTTCTTCGCACTCATGATTGGCGTGGGAATCTATTCACAGAGAAAAGTAAGCAACGCCAACGACTTTGTACTCGGCGGTCGCTCTGTCGGCCCATGGGTAACCGCATTTTCCTACGGTACCTCGTATTTCTCTGCCGTTGTATTCATCGGCTATGCCGGACAGTTCGGCTGGCGTTTCGGTATTGCTTCGACCTGGATTGGTCTCGCCAATGCCTTCATCGGCAGTCTCCTTGCATGGCGTCTGCTCGGACGAAGAACCCGTGTTATGTCAAACTACTTAAAAGCATCCACGATGCCGGAGTTCTTCGGCAAACGTTTTAACAGCAGTGCCCTCCGTATCGCGGCATCCCTGATTACCTTTATCTTTTTGATTCCGTACACTGCTTCCGTATACAACGGTTTGTCCCGTCTCTTCGGTATGGCATTTGACATTCCGTACGAAGCATGTGTAATCGGCATGGCAGTCCTTACCGGCGTATATGTAGTCCTCGGAGGATATATGGCATCCTCCATCACCGACTTCATCCAGGGTATTCTCATGCTGTTCGGTATCGTTGCCGTTATCATATCGGTATTAAACGGACACGGCGGCTTCACCGCAGCATTACATTCTCTTGCAAATGTTACAGACCCTGCATACGACACCCCCCGCATCTTCGCTTCCTTCTGCGCAACCGACCTTGTCAGCCTTATCGGTGTCGTTATCCTGACTTCCCTCAGAACCATGGGACTCCCGCAGATGGTACATAAATTCTACGCAATCAAGGACGAACGTTCCATCAAGACCGGAACCATCGTATCTACCTTCTTTGCACTGATTATCGCAGGCGGCAGCTACTTCCTCGGCGGCTTCGGACGTCTGATGAGCGGCAACCCTGCCATCTATGCAGCAGACGGCTCTGTCGTATACGATACCATTATCCCGCAGATGCTCGCACCGCTTGGTGATCTGCTCATCGGTATCGTAGTCGTACTCGTATTGTCCGCGTCGATGTCCACCCTGTCGTCTCTGGTACTTACCTCCAGCTCAACTCTGACACTCGACCTGATTAAGCCTGTATTCGCCAAGAAGATGGATAACAAAAAACAGCTCTTTACCATGCGTACCTTCATCGTGTTCTTCATCGCACTTTCCATTATCATCGCTATGAACAAGAACACCTTTATCGCACAGCTGATGGGTTACTCCTGGGGTGCACTGGCAGGCTCCTTCTTAGGACCATTCCTCTACAGCCTGTACTCCAAGAAAATCACCCGTGCTTCCGTATGGACAAGTTTTGCAGTGGGTGTCGGCATTACCGTAACCAATATGATCTTCGGTTATATTGCCTCCCCGATTAATGCAGGTGCCATCGCGATGGTACTCAGCCTTATCGTCGTACCGCTTGTAAGTCTTATCACTCCGAAGATGCCGAAAGCGGAGACGGATTCCATCTTTGACTGCTTCTACGAGACAGTAACGGTATCCAAGAAGCGTTCGTTGGACGAGAACTAACAGAACAACAAAAGAAGCGCAACTCTTCGAGTTGCGCTTCTTTTTATGCCGTCTGCTCCGCAAGGAACTTGATATAGTCGGTCTCGTTCACCGGCCGGCTGAAGTAATACCCCTGCATGTACTCGACACCGAGATTCTTCAGGAACTCGAACTGTTCCTTCGTCTCGACACCTTCCTGTACAATCTTGACGCCCATCTTGTGTACCAGCTCTACAATACTCTCCAGTATCATACGTGCCTTCTCCGGCTCCTCTTCACCGAAGCACGGCCAGAGCAGGGACTTGTCCAGCTTGATTAAATCGTACTTGACCTGCGCCATCTGCGAAATGTTCGAATAACCGGTACCAAAGTCATCCATCGAAAAACTGCATCCCATCTCACGGAAGGTCAGCATATTTTTCTGCAAAACATCCTTGTACTCTACTGCTGCCGTCTCGGTAATCTCCAGATTGATGAAGGACGGTTCTGTCTTATAATGCTCCATGATATCACCAAGCTGGGTACAGATATTCTCGTCGACAATCTGGATTCCCGAAAGATTCACTTCAATATACTTGATACCGCGTGCACTCAGCTTTCTATCCTGTCCGAAGCTACAGACCTTGCGGAATACAATCTCTCCGAGGGTTCCGATTAAGCCGTTTTTCTCTGCCAGCGGAATAAATTCTTCCGGAGAGATGAATCCGAAATCCCCGGTATTTTTCATACGCACCAGAGCTTCCGCTGAGTTAAAGCGTCCTTCTTTTACATCATATATCGGCTGGTAAAACACTTCCAAGCCATCATGCCGCAGTGCATCTGCCACCAGATTGCTCACCGCAATGCTGCGGTGGAACTTTTGAATAATCTCGTCGTTTACCATCACGGTCTGGCCGTTTGTCATCGTCGGCAACACATAACGGTTCAGGAACGCATCCTGCTCCTGTATGTCCTCTATG
>JAZSIB010000264.1:0-3789 GCA_045533585.1 Lachnospiraceae bacterium
GAAGGTTATCCGGTTGTTGATCACTTCACCTATGTACTTGGTGGCGACGGCTGTATGATGGAAGGTATCACCCACGAGGCATTCTCCCTTGCAGGTACTTTAAAGCTTGGCAAGCTTATCGTTCTGTACGATAGCAATAAGATTACCATCGAAGGCAGCACCGACATCGCATTTACTGAGGATGTTAAGGCTCGTTTCGATGCTTACGGATTCCAGACTATCACCGTTGAGAACGGTAACGATATCGACGCAGTGGCAGCAGCTATCGCTGAGGCTAAGAAGGATCTCACCAGACCGTCCATGATCGAGATTAAGACTCAGATCGGTTACGGCTGTCCTGGCAAGCAGGGCAAGGCAAGCGCACACGGAGAGCCGCTTGGTGATGAGAACATCGCAGAGATGAAGAAGAACCTCAACTGGCCGAGCGAAGAAGCATTCTTCGTACCGGAAGAGGTATATGCAAACTACAAGGCAATCAGCGAAGCAAAGGCAGCAGACGAAGAAGCTTGGAACAAGCTCTTTGCTGAGTACTGCGCTAAGTTCCCGGAGATGAAGAAGGCTTGGGACGACGAGTTCAATATGGATATCGCAAAGCCGCTCATCGACGACGCTGATTTCTGGGCATACGAAGACAAGCCGGAAGCTACCAGAAACCTGTCCGGTATGGTTATCAACCGTCTGAAGGACAAGGTTCCGGGTCTTGTTGGTGGTGCAGCTGACCTTCATCCGTCTACCAAGACTTATATGAAGGAAGCCGGTGACTTCTCCGCAGAAGATTACAGCGGACGTAACCTCCACTACGGTGTACGTGAGATCGCAATGACCGCTATCGCTAACGGTCTTACCCTTCACGGACTCAGAGGCTTCTGCTCTACCTTCTTCGTATTCAGTGATTATGTAAAACCGATGGCAAGACTTTCTTCCATCATGAATATCCCGACCACTTATGTACTGTCCCACGACAGTATCGGTGTTGGTGAAGACGGTCCGACCCACGAGCCGATCGAGCAGCTTGCTATGCTCCGTGCTATGCCGAACTTCAACGTATTCCGTCCGGCAGACGCTACCGAGACCATCGCAGCTTGGTATGCAGCAGTTACTTCCGAGAAGACTCCTTGCGCACTGGTTCTTACCAGACAGAATCTGCCGCAGCTTGCAGGTTCCTCCAAGGAAGCTCTTAAGGGTGGTTATATCGTATCCGCTTCCAAGAAGGAAGTTCCGGATGCTATTATCGTAGCAAGCGGTTCTGAAGTACAGCTTGGTATCGGTGCTCAGGAAATGCTCGCAGCAGAAGGCATCGACGTTCGCGTTGTGTCCATGCCGTGTATGGAGCTCTTCGAGGCACAGTCCGCAGAGTACAAAGAAAGCGTTCTTCCGAAGGCAGTTCGTGCAAGAGTAGCTGTTGAAGCTCTCATCGGATATGGCTGGGATCGTTATGTTGGTCTTGACGGTGCAGTTGTATGCATGAACGGATTCGGTGCATCCGCTCCGTACTCCAAGCTCTTCCCGAAGTATGGCTTTACTGCAGAGAATGTTGCAGCAAAGGTTAAGGAAGTATTATAATTCTTTTTGAATCGTTGTCGGTTCGTCAAGTTGTATAATTTGCGATGCAATATTATAGCAACTTTCCGAACCTCGAAATGAAAGAATAAAGATAAAAAGGATTATGTGGTTTGTAATGAACTACATAATCCTTTTTTGTTTGAAAGGTGCGAGAAAAATCTCTCGGGTTGAAATCAACGAATCTCTCGGATTGGAATTGCAAAATCTCTCGGATTGGTGTATACTAGATGTAAATTTAGGCATACTACCGAGAGAAAGGAAGGGTATTGTGGATAATCAAAAATATAAACCCCGTTTGGTGGATAAGAAAATTAAAGAATACCTTAATACTTTTGGTGCGATATGTGTGGAAGGTCCGAAATGGTGCGGAAAGACCTGGACGTCTGCTTATCATAGTGCAAGTCAAATACTAATCGGCAGTCCGGAAAACAACTTTCAAAACAGAAAACTGGCGGAGCTGTCTCCAAGCCTGGTTCTTGAGGGGGATACACCGCGGTTGATTGATGAGTGGCAGGAGGTTCCTCCGCTTTGGGATGCGGTTCGTTATGAAGTGGATAAGCGGGCAGAAAAGGGACAGTTTCTCATGACAGGGTCTGCAACTCCGAATCACAAAGGAATCATGCACAGTGGTGCCGGTCGGATTGCAAAGATTCGAATGCGCCCGATGTCCTTGTATGAGTCAGGAGACTCGTCGGGGGTGGTTTCTTTGACGGATATCTGCAATGCGAGTGTAAAGCCTGTAATGACAGGTGAGATTGACTTGCGGTTTCTGTTGAATCTGATTGTGCGAGGCGGATGGCCGGGAAATCTTGATATTCCAAAGGAACATGCTGCTTTGCTTCCGGTGGAATACTTAAATGCAGTGATTGATGATGATATGTTTCGGATTGATGGAATAAAGCGTGATACTAAGAAAATCCGATTATTATTAAAATCGCTTGCCAGAAATGAAAGCACAACCGTTACAAACAAGAAGTTGAAAAATGATATTAAAGAAATCGATGACGAAGACATCAATATTGACACGGTTACGGAATATCTGGGTATCTTCCAAAGGTTGTTTCTCACAGAGAATCAGCCGCCGTTTTCGTCACGTGTCCGGTCATCCGTGCGGGTAAAGCAGGCAGAAAAACGACATTTTGTAGACCCCTCACTTGCTTGTGCGATTCTCGGAGTGAATACAGAGCGCTTAATAGGGGATTTGGAAACAGCAGGATTTTTGTTTGAAGCATTATGCGAAAGAGATTTGCGTATCTATGCGGAGGCTTGTGATGCATCACTATATCATTATCAGGACTATGCCGGAAAGGAAATTGATGCAGTAGTGGAATTCAAGAACGGCGACTGGATTGCTTTTGAAATAAAGCTTGGTGCAAATCAGATTGATGTGGCAGCAGAAAACTTAATTGCCATCCGTGATTCCATCGCAGCGGAAGGTGACGGCATCCCACCCAAGGCGTTATGCGTTATCTGTGGTATGTCAAATGCGGTATATCAGCGTCCGGACGGGGTGTATGTGGTTCCGATTACGGCATTAAGGTAAGGCTAAGGAATTGGACTGCGCGATAAAGTCGTTGCAAAAAGGCGTAATACATGGTTAAATCGTATACGGTGCATGTAATGTGCGAAAGGAAAGGAAAAGATTATGAAGATATTAGTAACGGGCGGAGCCGGATACATCGGAAGTCATACCTGTCTGGAGCTGTTAAACGCAGGTTATGAAGTAGTGGTGCTTGACAATCTGTACAACTCCTGTGAGGAGTCTCTGAAGCGTGTGGAGAAGCTGACGGGAAAGAAAATGCGCTTTTATGAAGTGGACCTGTTGGACGAGGCAGGGATGGAAGTGCTGTTCGAGAAGGAGAAGCCGGAGGCGGTAATCCACTTTGCAGGTCTTAAGGCGGTAGGGGAGTCGTGCAAGATACCGCTGAAGTATTTTACGAACAACGTAAGCGGTACGATTAACCTGCTGAATGTGATGGAAAAGTTTAACGTGAAGAAGCTCGTGTTCTCGTCCTCGGCAACGGTGTACGGGGTACAGGAGTCGCCGGCATATACAGAGGAGATGACAACTTCGTCTACGGCGGTATCGAGTCCGTATGGCAGAACGAAGCTGATGATAGAGGATATGCTTAAGGACATCTGTGCTGCTGATCCGAGCTGGAATGTAGCGCTGCTGCGTTACTTCAATCCGATTGGGGCGCACGAGAGCGGCGAGATTGGTGAGGA
>JAZSIB010000223.1:0-3841 GCA_045533585.1 Lachnospiraceae bacterium
ACTTTATGGACCGCATCGTCACCAAAGTCATCGAACTCGATAACAAGCAGGCGCGTATGTTCAACGGCAACTATTCCGAATACGCCGAGAAGAAGGAACAGCTTCGTGCCATCGAAATACAGCACTATCTGAATCACCAACACCAGATTAAGCATCACGAACAAGTTATTCCAAACCTTCCTTCCTTCAACCGTGAAAAATCCATCAAACGTGCAGAAAGCCGTGAGAAGATGCTCGATAAGATAGAACGCTTAGAAAAGCCCACCACGGTGGACTCTAAGATGCGCCTGAAGCTGGAACCGAATATCACAAGCGGCAACGATGTCCTCTATGCCGCTGACCTTAGTAAGTCCTTCGGCGAACAGGAACTGTTCCGTAACGTAGGACTTGATATCAAGCGTGGCGAGCGTGTTGCCATCATCGGCGGCAACGGTACCGGCAAGACCACTTTATTAAAAATTATCACAGGCTTACTGGAACCCGATACCGGAGAAATCCGTACCGGCGTCAAGGTACATGTCGGCTACTACGATCAGGAACAACAGGTACTTCACGCGGACAAGACCATCTTTGACGAGATACAGGACGAATACCCGTACCTCACTAACACAGCGGTTCGCAATGTCCTTGCGGCGTTCCTCTTCACCAATGATGATGCATTCAAGCTCGTGAAGGACTTAAGCGGTGGCGAACGCGGACGTGTTTCCCTTGCCAAGCTCATGCTCTCCGAAGCGAACTTTCTGATTCTCGACGAGCCGACCAACCACCTTGATATCGTCTCCAAAGAGATTCTGGAAAACGCATTGAACAGCTATACCGGCACGATACTCTTCGTATCACATGACCGTTACTTTATCAACAAAACAGCAACCCGCATCCTCGATCTGACCCGCGGAACCTTAGTAAATTACCGGGGTAACTACGATTACTATCTGGAGAAGAAGGAACAGACCGAAGCGGTAGTGTTCGGACAGGCAACTGTAACCGGAAACCGCAACGGTTACGCGGCAAGCGGTAACCAGACGAATGTCGGAAGTAATACCACCGGAAGTTCCGGCAGTTCATCCACCGGAACTAGCCACGGACAAGGTTCTGCTTCCAACGCAGGTTCTGCCGCCAACACTTCTGAAATCTCCTCCGGCCGTGATGACTGGCAAAAGAAAAAAGAAGAACAGGCACGCGAGCGCAAGCGTAAGAGTGACCTTGAAAAAGTAGAAAAGCAGATTCATCTTCTCGAAAGCGAAGATGCAGAGATTGATGAAAAACTGACCGACGAAGCCTACTACACCGACCCGCACAAACTGGTCGAGCTTAACAAGCGCAAGCAGGAAATCGCCGAACAGCTCGAAGCACTGATGGAACAGTGGGAAGAATTGATGTAAATCAAAAACAGACAGGCACTCCTGTCTGTTTTTTCTTACATTCCTTAACTTATCGGCGATTTCTCACAGGCAAAACTCCTTGTACACTTCTCCATCCAGCGTCTTCCACTCGAACTTTTCTCCGTCAAACACCATATAGCTGTGCGGCGAATTCTCCTTCGGAATAGACACCGAACCAGGATTCAGATACACATGCGTCTCGTACTCCTCACATGCGGGGATATGCGTATGCCCATGCAGAAGAATGTCACCCTTATGAAGCGGCGGCAATTTCGCATTGTTATACACATGCCCGTGCGTTACATAAATCAATTTCTCACCTGCAGTCAGCACCGCATAGTCTGCCAGTACCGGAAACTCCAGTACCATCTGATCCACCTCAGCTTCGCAGTTTCCGCGCACACAGAGGATGTCGTTTGCTAAGGGATTCAGCATCGCAATTACCTGCTTCGGTGCGTAGTCCTTCGGCAGGTCGTTACGCGGTCCGTGATACAACACATCACCCAAAAGCAGAATTCTGTCTGCTTCCTCTCTCTGATATGCCTCAACCAACTTCCCGCAATAATACGCTGACCCATGAATGTCAGATGCAATCAACCATTTCATTTCTTTCTGCCTCTCATAATGACTTTAACTCCCGAAAAAGCAAGGAACGGAAGCGCCACCAAATCAATCACGCCTAAGATACGGAGCAACATATCCGGCAAACCAAGCCCAGCAATCCCATTGACACTTAATATGAGCGAATTGATACCTACCACCATTAAACTGATTCCGTACATCAGTAGATATTTATCTTTTTTCTTCTCTCTTTTCTCTTCCATAATCTACAACCCCTTCTGACTGTGATCAAATATCGTCCGGATAATGTGCTCATGTGCCAGACGCTCTGCCTCTTCACCATCCCGCTTTCTCAACGCTTCGACGATGGCGCGATGTTCCTGATTCGACTTCTCGGCACGCTCCGGATCTGCCAGCGACTTCATGCGGACACGTTCTACATAATGGTGGAAATCCGTCAGCATATGGTCAAGCCACTTACTGTCACAAGCACGGTACAGTAACTCATGGAAACGGTTATCCAGCTCCACAATCTGCTCCGTATTTCCTTTACGGATATAGAACTCCGTCAGCTCTACCACTTCATCCAGATCCTTCAGGCAGCTTTCCGTCATTTTCTCACATGCCCAGCGTGCACACAGACCTTCCATATAGGAGCGGATGACATAGATATCATGGATATCTTTTTCTGAGATACCATTCACATATGCACCCTTGTTCGGAATAATCGTCACGAGTCCTTCCAGCTCAAGTTGACGCAAAGCTTCACGCACCGGAGTCCTGCTTACCCCTAACTCCTGTGCTATCGTATTCTCTCTTAATTCCTCATTCTGTTCATACTTTCCGGACAGAATATCCTCGCGAATCCGCTTAAATACACGTCCGCGAAGGGAATATTGATCATTTGCTTCGTGCTGCATCTTTTACCTCTTCTAACATCATCACTTGTAAGCTTGCAAAATCACAATACAAACTTGCTACATAACATTTCTCTGCACATACTTCTTACAGCTCAGGGAACGACAATCCGTACTCCGGTGCAAACTCATGAATCATCGCAAACAACTCGTCATCCGTCATAACCGTTACACGCCCTTCATCGTACTCACGGTCTACTACTTCCTTCAGCTTCATCATCAGCGGATGTGACTTATCAAATGCCTTGTCACCCTTCAGACCGTAGGTTGTATTTACCCAATGCGCAATACCCGCAAGACCGGAAGTATTGGATACCGATACAATCGGCGGACGATTCAGGAATTTATCCGTATCAAAGATGTTGTAAATCTCTTCGTTCTTCAGAAGACCATCCGCATGAATGCCGGCACGGGTAACGTTGAAGTTCTTGCCGACAAACGGAGTACGGGACGGAATCTTATAGCCAAGTTCCTTACGGAAGTACTCTGCAAGTTCCGTAATTACCGTTGTATCCATACCATCCAGCGTACCGCGAAGCTGTGCATACTCGAATACCATTGCCTCAAGCGGAGTGTTACCGGTACGCTCACCGATACCGAATAAGCTGGTATTTACGCCGCAGGCACCGTAGAGCCATGCGGTTGTGGAGTTGCTGACTGCCTTGTAGAAGTCGTTGTGTCCATGCCACTCAAGAAGCTCAGACGGTACCCCTGCATGTGTCATCAGACCATAGATAATACCCGGCACTGAACGCGGAACTACAGCACCCGGATAGTTAACACCGTAGCCCATCGTGTCACATGCACGTACTTTTACCGGAATACCATACTCAATACCGAGCTTCGTCAGCTCATAGCAGAACGGAATAACAAAACCGTAAAGGTCAGAACGTGTAATATCCTCCAGATGGCATTGCGGCGCCACACCGGTCTCCAGACACTCACGTACTACATTCAAATAGTGGTTCATTGCCTCGCTAC
>JAZSIB010000259.1:0-7698 GCA_045533585.1 Lachnospiraceae bacterium
GTTCCAGTTCTTCGATGCTGATGCCGCAGTCCGGGCAGGAGAAGCTCTGACTGAACAGGAGCTGTTCACCGTCGATAACATCAACGAGAAGTAAGCCTTCTGCAAGCTTCAGGACCGTCTCGACCGAGTCGGTAAGCCGACGCTCGATACCCGGTTTTACGACAAGACGGTCTACGATAATCTCGATATTATGCTTGATGTTCTTATCTAACTTAATCTCTTCGGACAGGTCATACAGATGACCGTCTACCACGGCACGTACATAACCGCTTCGTTTTGCATGATCGAAGAGCTTGGTGTGCTCACCTTTGCGTCCGCGGACAACCGGAGCAAGTAGCTGGATACGGGTACCTTCTGCTAATGCCATAATCTCATCTACCATCTGGTCAACGGACTGGCGGCGGATCTCTTTGCCGCATTCCGGACAGTGCGGGGTACCGATGCGGGCATAGAGAAGACGCAGATAGTCGTAAATCTCAGTAACAGTACCTACCGTGGAACGTGGGTTGCGGTTCGTGGACTTCTGGTCGATGGAGATAGCAGGGGACAGACCTTCGATACTGTCCACATTCGGCTTTTCCATCTGACCGAGGAACTGTCGTGCGTAAGAGGAGAGCGATTCCATGTAACGACGCTGTCCTTCTGCGTAAATCGTATCAAAAGCAAGCGAGGATTTGCCGGAACCGGACAGACCGGTCAATACGACAAATTCGTCTCTTGGGATGTCAATGTTGATGCCTTTTAGGTTGTGTTCGCGGGCTCCGCGAATCTTGATATAGTTTTTCTTTTCGGTAGACATGGTAATTCCTATTCTGAGAATACAGAAAGATTCTCAATATAAAATGGTTATAAAGGCTGTATTTATGAAAGGTACATCAGTACTCGAGTAACTGTTTTCGGACTTCTAATAATTTATCGCGCAACTGTGCTGCCTGTTCGAAGTTGAGTTCGGCAGCTGCCTTATTCATCTTCTTGGTGAGTTCCTTACCGTAAGCCTCGAGTTCCTTCTTGCTCATAGATTCAAGGTCTTTTACATCTTCCACGGTCGGTTCTGCTTCGACCTTTTTGGTGATACGGATCAAATCGCGCACCTTCTTCTGAATCGTCTGCGGTGTGATGCCGTGTTCCTGATTGTACCGGTCCTGTATCGCACGGCGGCGGTTCGTCTCGTTGATGGCATATGCCATGGAATCCGTGATATGGTCAGCGTACATGACAACGTGTCCGTCAGCGTTACGTGCGGCACGGCCGACGGTCTGTATCAGGGAAGTGGACGAACGTAAGAAGCCTTCCTTGTCTGCATCTAAGATGGCAACCAGACTGACTTCCGGGATATCGAGACCCTCACGCAGAAGATTGATGCCGACGAGGACATCGAACACATCCATACGCATGTCGCGGATAATCTCGGAGCGTTCCAGGGTATCTACATCAGAGTGCAGGTACTTAACGCGGATGCCAACCTCACGAAGATATTCGGTCAGATCCTCTGCCATGCGCTTGGTCAGCGTGGTAACAAGAACCTTCTGCTTCTTTGCGGTGACTTTTTTAATCTCTGCAAGCAGATCGTCAATCTGACCTTCCACCGGGCGGACATCTATCGGCGGGTCAAGAAGACCGGTCGGTCGGATGACCTGCTCGGTACGGAGCAGCTCATGTGCTTCCTCGTAAGGTCCGGGCGTTGCCGACACAAACATCATCTGATTAATGAATCCTTCGAATTCTTCAAAGTTCAACGGGCGGTTCTCCTTCGCAGAAGGAAGACGGAAACCGTAATCTACAAGGGAGGTCTTTCGCGCCTGATCCCCCGCGTACATACCGCGGATCTGTGGTATCGTGATGTGAGACTCGTCCACGATAATCAGAAAATCATCCGGAAAATACTCGAGTATCGTATGCGGCGTACAGCCGAAGTCATGTCCTGCCATGTGCATGGAATAGTTCTCGATACCGGAGCAGATGCCGGTCTCACGCAGCATCTCGATATCAAAGTTGGTACGCTCGCTGATACGCTGTGCTTCAATCAGCTTGTCCTCGCTCTTGAAGTACTTCACCTGTTCAATCATTTCATTTTCAATGTTCTGCAGGGCTTTTTTCAGCTTCTCTTCCGGTACAACATAGTGTGAGGCGGGGAAGAGAAGAATATGCTCTAACTGATTGCGTATCTCTCCGGTCAGGGCGTCAATCTCGGTAATACGGTCAATCTCATCGCCGAAGTATTCGACACGGATAACCGTATCGGTTGAGGATATCGGAAAAATCTCAACGACATCGCCGCGGACACGGAAAGTACCGCGCTTAAAGTCAATCTCGCTGCGGGTGTACTGCATGTCGATCAGACGGCGCAGAACCGTGTCGCGCTCCTTCTCCATGCCGGGACGTAAGGACAGGGTCATGTTCTGATAGTCCACCGGGTCGGCAAGACCGTAGATGCAGGAAACGCTGGCTACGATGATAACATCGCGCCGCTCGGACAGGGCAGCAGTAGCGGAGTGACGGAGCTTGTCAATCTCGTCGTTGATCGCACTGTCTTTTTCAATATAGGTATCAGACGAAGGGATATACGCCTCCGGCTGGTAGTAGTCATAATAGGAAACAAAATACTCCACCGCATTCTCCGGGAAGAACTCCTTGAATTCTTCATAGAGCTGGGCAGCGAGGGTCTTGTTGTGTACGATAACAAGGGTCGGACGGTTCAGTGCCTGGATGACATTCGCCATCGTGAAGGTCTTACCGGAGCCGGTAACGCCCAGGAGTGTCTGGAACTGGTTACCCTCCTGAAAACCCTTCACAAGGTCCTGTATCGCCTGCGGCTGGTCGCCGGTCGGAGTGAAATCGCTATGAAGTTTGAAGCTTTTTTGCGTATCTTGCATAAATGCCTCCAATGTTGTGTCTGCGGACATCTTACCACAATATTTTTTAAATGTACAGAACAAAAGTTCGATTTTTGAAAGATTTTTTGTTCTTCTTGCTTTGGGGAGACTTCTAACGAAAAAACGAACCCCTTTTCAGAGTATAACCTGAGAAAGGGGTTCGTATAGTTTTTGGTTAAGTAAAAAACTGTTTCAACATTATTTCTGACGGAATACAATCTTTGCAAAGTTGTAGAATCCCAAATACCAGATGTCAAAATCGTGTCCGCCGGAGCGGGTCTGCCAAGTGAAGTTTTCTCCATCGGTCAGCTTGTCGGTCAGAGCAGTCAGACCGGTTACGGCAGAGCGAGCGCTGGCAAGTGCAATGCCGTCGCCGGTGCCGCATACAGCATAATAGTAGTTGATGTTGTAATCTTCAAATTCCTTCAGGCAGCTTGCAATCTTCGATGCGGTATAGGTGGTCGGTGCGGCGGAAAATGCACCGAACCAGCTTAGAATATCGAGGCATTCGCACATACCGATGTTCGTGGTCTGCATACCACCCATCGAAAGACCTGCCATTGCACGGTGCTCGCGGGCAGCGGTTAAGTCATATCCGTCTTCGCTGTATTCCGCATAAGTTGCAAAATTCGCATCAATGTACGGAATCAGGTCATTTCTCAACTCTTTTCCAAAAGAATAGAATGCGTTGAAATCTGCGTTGGTGTTGGCAAAATCCGCGCTGGAGCGGCCGTTCGGAGCTACGATGATGAAGGGCTCGATGATACCTTCCTCCGTCAGATTGTCCATCATCGCTTTTACTTTGGAAGTGATGTCGTACATGCCCCATTCTCTTTCGTTGCCGCCGATGCCGTGCATCAGATAGAGCACATTGTACTGCTTGCTCTCATCATAATCGGCAGGCAGATATACGAAAGCAGTCTTGGTCAGTTCTTCTTCGTCACCGTAATAAGCTTTGGTCTTGTAAGTAATCTCTTCGATCTTGCTTCCGTGCGTATACTTTGGTGTAAATGCAGAAATTGGTACTTTGTCAACAATTGCATATGGGTCCATGGGTTCTTTCTCCTTCGGTGTTTTGTTGGGCGACAGAACAGAAGCAATTGCTGCCGTCGGAGTTGCTGCCGGAGTCAAATCCGACGCAGGCGAATTGGTTGGTGTCGGAGCTTCCGTCGGTGTAGCAGGTACCGGCGTTGGCGTTGCTGGTTCTGTCTGCTCTGTCGGTGCGAGTGTAGGCGTTGTATTGTTCTCTACGCCGGACGGCGTATTGCCGCAGGCAGTGCAGGAGAGTACAAGCACCACAATCAGTAACAGTGCAATAATCTTTGCTCTTTTCATGATTATATCCCTTCTTTTCAAAATTCCGTTTCATGATACCATAATTCATAATGAGGCGCAAATGAAATGTGTGAGTATATATATGTCCGGCGCGGTAAAAATCCGACAAAAACCAAGAAAAACAGTTGCGTGCAAAACACACTGATGGTATGATAAAAGTGTTTCGTGTAGTAAAGCACCGCTGTATTACACTGACAAATTAATTGAGGTTTATATAGAGGAGGAGTTATGACAAAAATGTTTTCCAAGAGAAGACTGCTTGCATACCTTGTAATCGCAGTAACACTGTTTTTGGCAGTACCGCAGTTACAGGCATTTGCAAGTGATGCCGAAGCAGTAGCGGATGCGGTTCCGATGTATGCTACATTCTGGGCGCTGGTACCGCCGATTATTGCGATTGTATTGGCGTTGATTACAAAAGAGGTTTATTTCTCACTGTTTATCGGTATCGCATTCGGTGCTTTGTTTTATGCAAACTTTAGCATCGAAGGTATGATTACCACCATCTTTGTAGATGGTATGATTGCAAAGATTACCGATGGTTGGAATGTCGGCATTCTGATTTTCCTTGTAATTCTCGGTATTATGGTGTCACTGATGAACAAGGTTGGCGGAAGTGCAGCATACGGCCGCTGGGCAGCATCCAAGATTAAGACGAGAAAAGGCGCGATGCTTTCTACATTTGCACTCGGTGTTCTGATTTTCGTAGATGACTATTTTAACTGCCTTACCGTAGGCAGCGTAATGCGCCCGGTAACGGACAAGTTCAAAGTGTCCAGAGCAAAGCTTGCGTACATCATTGACTCTACCGCGGCTCCGGTATGTATCCTTGCCCCGATTTCTTCCTGGGCAGCAGCAGTATCCGGTCTGGTAGAAGGCGAGAGCGGATTTGCGCTTTTTGTAAAATCGATTCCTTATAACTATTATGCACTGCTTACGATTCTGGCGGTAATCCTGATTACGGTTCTTGGCATCGACTTTGGTCCGATGAAAAAGCATGAGGACAATGCAGTGAACAATGATGATCTTTACACAACACCGGATCGTCCGTATGCCAATACGGAAACAGAGCAGAAGGAAAGCAAGGGCAAAGTAATTGACCTGATTCTTCCGGTAGTGGTACTGATTGTATGTTGTGTTATCGGTCTTCTTTACACCGGCGGTCTTTTTGACGGCGTAGGCGTATTTGCAGCATTTGAAGCATGTGATGCGTCCCTTGGTCTGGTATATGGTTCCTTTATTGCATTGGTTATTACCTTCTTCTTATATATCCCGAGAAGGGTAATCACTTTCAAGGAATTTGCAAAGTCCTTTACCGAAGGTTTCTGTGCTATGGTTCCTGCAATCCTGATTCTGGTATTTGCGTGGACCTTAAGCGGTATGACCAGTTTGCTTGGTGCAGATGTATTCGTAGCAGGTATTGTTGAGAGTACTGCAGGTGCGCTGAATCTGTTCCTGCCGGCAATCATCTTTGTGATTGCGCTTGGTCTTGCATTTGCAACCGGTACATCCTGGGGAACTTTCGGTATCCTGCTTCCGATTGTAATCGAAGTGTTGGTACCGGGCAGCGAGCTTTTGATTATCAGTATTTCCGCATGTCTTGCAGGTGCGGTTTGCGGTGACCATATTTCGCCGATTTCCGATACCACGATTATGGCATCAACGGGTGCGCAGAGTAATCACATCAATCACGTATCGACACAGATACCTTATGCACTTGTGGTTGCAGCAGTTTCCTTTGTGTCCTATCTGATTGCAGCATGGCTCCAGAACGTGGTGGTATGTCTGTTGATTGCAATGGCCCTGATGGCAGGCATTCTGCTTATTATGTGGCTGCTCAAGAGAAAGACTGCTGTAGCGGAATAGAGAAAAAGCAGCAGAGACAATGTGAAATCATATAATGAAGTAAACAAGACCGTGTCCCGGAAGGGGTGCGGTTTTGTTTGCTATATAATAATCAGGGGATAAAACACAGGAAAAGCAGGAGAAAATCATGGAGCAGGATGTTGGGAATACTAAGAGCGTAAAAAACAGAAAACAATCAAAGAAGTGGTTGTTTGCCGGGTGTACAGTCCTGGGTGTAGCACTGCTTGGTGTTGTTATTTTTCTGGCTCGAATTTACTTTTTTTCGGACGCGTCTTCAGACAGGCATCTTACGCAAAGAGAAGACAGTGTGAACACGGAGAATGAGGTTGAAAGTTTTGCGGAATTAAAAGACAGATTGCAGATCATTTGGCAAGAGGCTGCGGATAGCGAGGTTGCGACAGCAAGTCCGACGCCGGAACCAACAGCGAGCCCGACGCCGGAACCAACGGCGAGCCCGACGCCGGAACCAACAGCGAGCCCGACGCCGGAACCAACGGCGAGCCCGACGCCGGAACCGACAGCGAGCCCGACGCCGGAACCAACGGCGAGCCCGACGCCGGAACCAACGGCAAGCCCGACCCCGGAGCCGACGGCAAGCCCGACGCCGGAGCCGACGCCGGAGCCGACAGCGAGCCCGACACCGGAGCCGACAGAGGCGCCGACTATGACACCCGAACCGACAAAGATGATAACACCCACACCGGATGTTTTGCCGGAGAGTACGGTGGGAGAAGGAGAAAGCAGTTTTCTGTATTCTGTTGTGGAACAGGGGACGGTGTGTCTTGACCGGGTGGCGGATTCCGCGGTAACGGAAGTTACGATACCCGGGTATATCGGAGAAAACAAAGTGGTGCAAGCGGGTGCAGGCATTTTTTCGGAATGTGTTTCGCTTACAACAATCCGTTTGCGGGAGGACGTGGATCCGGAGACGGATTTATTGCCGAATCTGATTATAGGAGCGCTATCCTGCATGCGTCTGAAAGAGATTTATCTTCCGGGCAGTTATGAAAAATATATGGAAGGGTTACCTTTGAATCAGGTAAGAGGAATTACAGTTGCGACGGAAGGGGATTCGATTGTCATTCGCTTACAGACCAGCCTGTTGTTCCTGGCACCACAATTGATGGAAGTGATGCAGAATTACCGGTAGATTTCTACCGGGTAGAAATTGAATCAGAGGTCGAAGTAGAGTAATTGGGTGAAAACGCAAAAAAATGGAAAAACATAATGACAAAAACGCGGAAAGTATGATAAAATAAAATGTCAATTTATAGTTTTCGTTGCGGAAGGACAGGGGGATTTGTATGAAAGAATTTTTCGAAAGACGTGGCTTGAGAACGCTTATATTTTCGTTCGTGGTAGCAGCGTTGGCATTTGCGGTTGCCAGATACTCTTTGCTTTCTTCTGCAGATCATTTTCTGATGGATCAGATGTTCCAAAACGAGTCAGTTGCGGATATGCCGATTCATATTATCCGGATTGACGAGGCAACGTTAGAGGAGCTGGGTCAGTACACCGACTGGGGACGCGGGGTATACGCCGAGTTGCTGGATAAGCTTTGTACAGACGAGTATTCGCCTGCGGTGATTGGCTTCGATATTTTGTTTACCAGCGAGAAGGACGC
>JAZSIB010000149.1:0-2561 GCA_045533585.1 Lachnospiraceae bacterium
GACCTTAACTTACCGTTATAATTGTATCCCATCGAAAATCCATGTGCACTAGTATCGTGAATCGCGATATAATCGCCAATCTCTACCGGCGGCAGCATACGGTCAATCGCAAACTTGTCATTGTTCTCACACAGAGAACCGGTCACATCGCACTTATAGGTGCAAGGAACCTCTTCCTTGCCAAACACCGTGATATGATGATAAGCTCCGTACATCGCCGGACGCATCAGATTTACCGCACAGGCATCCACGCCCACATAATCCTTATAGATATGCTTCTCGTGAATCACTTTGGTAATCAGCTGACCGTACGGCGCAAGCATGAATCTTCCAAGCTCCGTGAAGATGGCTGCTTCGCCCAGACCTGCCGGCACCATGACTTCTTCGAACGCCTTTCTTACACCCTCACCGATTACCTTAATATCGTTCGGCGTCTGCTCCGGACGGTAAGCAACACCCACTCCACCGGACAGATTGATGAACGCCACCTTAACTCCGGTCTTCTCCTTCACCTCAACTGCCAGCTCGAACAAGGTTCTTGCAAGCATCGGATAATAATCATTCGTTACCGTATTACTTACAAGGAAGGAATGAATACCGATACGCTTTGCACCCAGCTGGGTAAGACGCGTCATCGCCTCCATGAGCTGCGCTTTCGTCATACCATACTTCGAATCTCCGGGGTTATCCATAATGCCATTGCTGACCTCATACACACCGCCCGGATTGTAACGACAGCTGATTGTCTCCGGGATTCCACACTCATCCTTCACAAAGTCAATCATTGTAATATCATCCAGATTGATAATGCCGCCAAGCTCTCTGCAACGTGCATACTCTCCTGCCGGTGTATCGTTGGACGAAAACATGATATTCTCTCCTACGATACCTGCTGCTTTCGACAGTTCCAGCTCTGCCATGGACGCACAGTCCGTACCACAGCCCTCTTCATGCAGAATCTTCAGGATATACGGATTCGGCGTAGCCTTTACCGCAAAGTATTCCTTGTAACCCTTGTTCCAGGAAAACGCATCATGCAGGCGTCTGCAATTTTCACGGATGCCCTTCTCATCATAAATATGAAACGGAGTCGGATACTCCTTTACAATCTGCTCTAACTGTTCCTTTGTTATAAATGCTTTTTTCATAAAACTCTCCGCATCTTTCTTATTAGTATAATGAAACTTTATCTGCCGTGCAGCTTTACGTTTCGTTCCCTTACCATACCATTTATTTATCCGGCAAGGTTACAACTGAGTTTCCACATTTTTTCAGCAACAAAAATCCCTGTGCCTCCTTGCAAGAGGCGGAAACTCAAGTACAATGCACGCATACATGCATAGTATCACAAGTTTTTTCAAATCACAACAAAAAAACTGAATTTTAATACAAGATGATTGCACAAATACGCTTCCTTTGTTATAATCGCCTTATCACAAAAGAAATCAGTTACATAAATATTCATGTACATGATTTCTTTGATGTAATAGACTAATTACATCAGCATATTTTTACATCAGAGATTATTATCTCATGACATCGCGAAAGGTGGGTATTTTTATTATGAAAAGAGCAAGAGATTTTCGTCAGGAAGCATTGAGCGTTCTCCCCGGTAGATGGGGTCTCGCAATCGGTGCAACACTTCTTTACAGTATTTTGAACGGCGGCTTAACCGGTCTGTTCTCTCCAAGCCCGGATGTGTCTTACAATACGGGACTTACAATGGATGCATTCGCACCTTATGCAACGATCTTTTTGGTAATCTTCCTGATTTCCATCGTGTTTTCCGCTATCGGTGCTTCCGTACAGCTTGGTTATAACATGTTGCTGTTAAAGTATTATGAACCGGAGCAGAAGCCGGGCATCGGTGACCTGTTCTGCCGTTTCCACATCTTTTGGAAGGCATTTGGTCTCCGCATTGTTATGAGCATCTTCATTACCCTTTGGACCTTCCTCTTCATCATCCCGGGTATCATCGCTTCCTATAGCTATGCGATGGCACCGTACCTGATGGCTGAGAATCCGGATATGGGCATCATGGAAGCGATTCGCCGTTCCAAGGAACTCATGCAGGGTAACAAGTGGCGTCTCTTCTGTCTGCACATCAGCTTTATCGGCTGGGCATTCCTCTGCATCTTCACCTGTGGACTCGGAACCTTGTTCCTCTCCCCTTATGAGATGCTTGCAGAAGCAGCTTTCTATCGTGAGATTACCGGTAAGAATGTCGTAACCTATACCAACGCAGATGAGTTCTACTACGACAGCACCACTTCCGCACAGTAAGACATCTAGAATGGATACAGATATGACAATAAAAGAACGTGTTAAAATTACAAAACTTGAGAGCAGTCCTGTTCTCGCAGCAAGCACAGAAGCGCAGCGTAATGCTGCGCTTGCTCTGATTGCAGACCGTCTTTACGAAAATCGCGAAGCCATCTTTGCAGCTAACCGCGAAGACTGTGCACAGGCAGAAAAGGATGGCATTGCCACTCCGATACTGAAACGCCTCTTATTCAATGAGGCAAAGCTGGACAGTGTTTTGACCGGCATCCGCGACCTGA
>JAZSIB010000136.1:0-4545 GCA_045533585.1 Lachnospiraceae bacterium
TACTGCAAAAACAAACGCACCTACCATGCACATAAACCACACGTAGATTCCGACTCCCAAAAGATACTCATGAGCCTTAACATTACTCATCATAAGTGCTCGAAGTGTATCCTTCTCTTTTTCTTCCGAAATAATTGCCGACAAGCAGGAAAGCGGTGCCATTCCGACAAACATTACGGCAAATATCTTTGCAAAATAATGTTCCGGCATATCTTCCATCTTTATTGCAGTTTCCATGATAATCGTCATCACGGGAAACATAAGAAACTGAATCAGAATGGTCTTGTTCTTCAGCGTTTCTTTCATCTGCTTTAATAACACTGCACTAATATTTCTCATTTTGCAAGCTCCTTTCCTGTCAGCTCCATAAACACCGTTTCCAGATTCGGTTCTGTCGTATGAATGGTTTCCGCCTGTCCGTTTTTCAAAAGTTCTGCAATCACACCGGCTGCATTCTCATCGTGGGAGATTTCCTCGTCCGTACCATCCGTAAGATGAATCTTGATTTTTTTCTGATGATTATATCGACGGCAGATTTCCTTTGGGCTTCCGTACTCCACTATCTTTCCTTCATTTAACAACGCGATATTGTCACAGAGTTTTTCTGCCTCCGTCATGGTATGGGTTGTAAGGAAAATTGTCTTACCCTTTTCTTTTTCTGCAAGAATCATTTTCTGTATCTCATCGGCAGTTGCAGGATCGAGACCGCTGGTCGGTTCGTCCAAAAAAAGAATCTCGGGATTTATCATAAATACTCTTGCCAGCCGCAGACGGCTTCTCATTCCCTTGGAAAGATTCGACGCCGCTGTCTTTCTTGCATCTGAAAGTCCCACAGCTTCCAACGCCTCATTTATCTTCTCATCTCTAATCTGATAAATTCTTGCAAATATTTTGAGATTATCAAAACAACTCAAGCGCTCATATACGCCAAAATTATCCATCATAATTCCAAAGCCGCTGTAATCCTTGCCTGTAAGCTTCTGCGAATCCACACCATTGATAACCGAATTCCCCTGTTCCGCTTTTAACTGTCCTGTAAGAATTTTTATCAAGGTCGTTTTTCCTGCACCCGATGGCCCAAGCAGACCGAAAATTTCACCTTTCTCAATCTCAAGGTTAATATTATCAAGTACTTTTTTCTCGCCAAATACTTTTGTAACATCACGAATAACAAGTGATTTTTCCATTACTGTTCCTCCTTAAAACGCTTTAATGCTTCTTCTAACTTCTTGTTTTCCTGCTTCTCTGCGAAAGCAGAAAGGAAGGTGCTTATTCCGCAGCTTATCATAAAACATGCAATAAACATCACCCACGCTTTGCCCTCTGTTACCGGAAACCAACCAAAAGCAAAGACAAATCCGATAATAACCAGAAGAACTCCTGTAAGCATTGCAATAATCCTTAAAGCCAATGGCAGTTTCTTTATGATAATATCCGTCATAAAAATAAAGCGAAGAATCACAATCATTGCGATTGCGGCAAGGAATTCCAATAATGTCGAAACCGCAATGCCTTCATCTTTGAGAGAAAAAATCGTTGAAACCATAGCAGCTTCCTCTCCGAAACACATACAAAAAACACTGATAAGCAAAACTATGATTCCATATATCATAAACACCTGTGAAAGATACCAAAGGATTCCTTTTTTCTTATCCATCATTTAATAACCATTCCTTTCCAGCATCTGCAAAGTTTGGGCCGAAGGCACAAATTTGCGAAATGAGCATCGCTCATTTTACCCCCAATCTGATTTTAAGTTCATCCGCATACTGTCTCGAAACAATAATCTGCTCACCGTTTTCCAGAGTCAGTCTCAACTTCCTGTTAAGTTCTGCACGCAGCGAGCGAATGTATTTTAGCTGAATCAGACACGCCTTACTAACCCGGAAGAAACCACCCTGACAAAGTTGTTCCTCTATCTCGTAAAGCTTTAGTTTTGATTCATAGCAATCCTGCTCTGTATAAACAAAAGTGTGCCTGTCTATCGACTCTACATAGACGATTTTGGAAACATCAAGTAGGTACGCTTCGTCCCCCTTAGTCACCATCATCTGACTGTCAAGCATACGAAGTGTTGCAATTATCCTCTCTATCTCGGGAGTAAGGCCACTACTGTTTATAACGATTTCCGTATCCGGTATTTTTTCGTTTATATTGATTGTTATTTTCATCCTGCCACCTCTCAGGTAGTCATCTTAATACTCTCTTCTTTTGTTTGCAAGTAGGACTTACACAAGTTGCCGTTTTATAAACTTAAGTTGCCATATATAATACAAAACAAGGCTGGTTTGAAGTGCACTTCAAACCAGCCTCGTTTCTTTCCTGACACTTTATTCTACCGGCCAGAACAATTCGTCCAAAGTCCGGTTCAATGCTTTGCATATCTCAATACATAAGCTGATACTGGGATTATAATTCCCTGATTCAATCAGTCCTATGGTCTGCCTTGCAACTCCTATCTTATCTGCCAACTGCTCCTGTGTCAGATCACATTCCACACGAGCAATCTTCATTCGCTTATTCTTCATCTACACCATCTCCTCGCTCTTCTGTTCACTGTCTGCTTCCTGAAGACGCTTATCGGCACGCTTTTCGGATATTTTAATTATCGCCAGCATAACAAAATAGAATAAGATTCCCCAACAAGCAGCCATGCCTACAACCCGAAGCAGACCTTCCGCATGAAACGCACCATCATGGTATACATGTTTAAATCCATCAAACAGTTCCATTAGAACACCGTATGCTAAAGCACCGATTGCAACCCTTATTGCAAAATGCTTCTTTCCGGTCTTCTCCTGCTTTTTGCTTCCCCAAACAAGCCAACCTTTTTTCAATGAGTATATTGTAATCACAAGCGATACCGGAAGTAATATCAGCATATAACTTGCAAACCACCAGAAATACTGTAACAACGGTTCGATATAAGCACAAAGCAGAAGCGGAATGCATTCACCGATTGTCATCAGCCAAAACTGCACCATCATCGCCTTGGTTAAGGAAGCATCATGAAGCTCCGTAAGAGCGGCATCCTTCTCTCTTACAAACAAAATGCCATAATTGATCTCCTTGAACAAGAAACAAACGACTCCGGCTGTCAGACTGACAATCTCCAACGCATATACATACCACGGAAGATCGAACCAGCACTTCACCACCAGCGACACCGCCAACAAAGCACACATCACATAAAACATCTTTCCTGCCAGATGATTGCTCTCCTTTACAATGCGCTCATCCGGTTTTCTTTTTTGCATTTTCTCTGACATAGTAATACTCCTCCTTCGATAACACTCTCGTGTTCTGGAGATAGAATATCACAGCTGTTTGCAAAATGCAATATATATTTTGCATTTTGTTTGATTTTATTTTTGCAATGCATTTGTCAGTTGCTCAATGCTAAACCTTGCCACCTTTCAGTTATACATCAAAACGCTCTTGTCATTTCTGACAAGAGCGTTTTTCGTGCTTCTTACTATATTCTACTACAGTTCAAACTCTGCTTCGAACGCTTCTCCCATCACTTCAAACGGTCCCGGCGTTACATTGCCTGCCGGACGCTTCTTACCGAAGAAATCGGTATCAAATACAATGTTCGTTCCGTCCGGATTCTCATATGCCTGCTCTGCATGGTAGGAATTTCCGAGGGTATCTGCAGACAACAATTCGGAACCTTCACCACCCAGAAGTTCAGCATTCTGAATGCTTACAAATACTTTATTCTTTTCCGTATTAACCTCTACAGTAATACCGGCTTCTGCACAGACCTTAGCTTCCGGTTCATGGCTACAGCCTACGGCTCCGCCAAAATACGCATTGCCTTTAATCTTTACCGGAATTGCCCAACGCCCGAGCGGATAGATGCTTCCGTACTTCTCAATGCGTTCTTTCCGCTCTTCCTCGGTATACTCCCACGGCATCTTCTCCGTACCGTCCGGATACTTGTCATAACCTGACAGACCTGACGGATACAGATAACATACAGAATCATCCGGCACACCGTCCATAATCTGACCCTTCTCTTTGTTCGGAGTACGCGGAGGCAACGGCAGATGCTCGAAGAAGGTCATCGGCTTCACTGTCTTGTCCTCATCCCCGTCGAAAAGGAACAGGTTGTTCACATAACGGTCGTCTCCGCCGGTAAAGTTGTTGTAACCGGCTACCGCTGTCTCATGTGCGATATGATACGGGGTCCAACGAGACAGCTCTTCACGACACAGGATTCTTCCGGCAAACAGGTTATGTACAAATGCACCACCCTGAGCCAGATTCCTGAAATTCATCTTTGACAGGAACAGATTGTGATCAACCAGATATGGTCCGTGGCAGACTTCAACGAAGAAGTCTTCGGAGAGACAGTCGAAGAACACATTTCTGCTGATTCTGGTACCCTGTGCCTGCCAGTCAAGCCATACGGCACGATAACAGCCATAAATCTTGTTATCCGTAATCTGCGTATCCAGAGACGCATGCAGCTTGATACCGGCTACTTCTGCCCCATGGAAGACACGCTTATGATGGATATTATAGATGGTATTTCCACTA
>JAZSIB010000071.1:0-40764 GCA_045533585.1 Lachnospiraceae bacterium
AAGGTGTAGCATAAGAGAGGAGGGCATGAGTTGGAAGGGGGTACAAGGGGGAAAACCAGAAGGGGAGGAGAGAATGCGCGGGAGCGCTCTTTCCTCCCCTATGGGTGTCCCCCTTGGTTTATTTTCACGAATAAAAAAAGAAAGGAGACAACCAAGGGTAAGGGGGAGTGTTCGAGCGCGGCTCTCACGTCTCCCCACATAGCCAAGGGCAATCAATTGCCCACTGTTTTTCCCCTTTCCGTTACCCATCCCCCTCTGTTTGGCGTACTTGTAAGATATAGCTTACATTCTATCATTTTCCTAAAATGGGATTCCAAAGGGATAGTATCCCTTTGGCGGGGTATGGGGCAGCGCCCCATAATAACTCCATCGGAGATACTATTATTCTCCGTCAATTCTGCGGCATTCCATATAGAACCGCTTATCGGCTGCGTGGCCCATCGAAAATGTCTTTCTCGGCAATGCACCATCCTTGATAACAGTCGGGAAGAGCTCGGATTTCTGCATATCCGGGAGCAGAATACCCATACTGTTCGGAGACGCCGCGAGACGTTCCACAACATCTGCGCCGTGGATATAGTCAATCTTTCCGCCGTTTGCCTTCAGCCATGCATCCAAGAAGCTCTGGACGCTGCCGACCGTCAGGTTCGAGGTCGGCTGATGGATATAATAGGTCGTCTTTGTGCCGTTCATCAGAATTTCCATTGCCTGCGGTGCCTTTCCATCCGTCCGGAGATCGAGTGCCGCCGTCATGTCAGCGAGCAGCTTCGCGGCATCTACCTCGTTCAGAATCCGATGGATCGCTTCAAATTCCAGTGCGTCGCTATGGAGATTCACCAGCTCAACCAGTGCATAACGCATCGGACAGCCCTCGGTATCAGCATCCGGATTTGCAGCTTTCCATTCCTCATAGAATGCCTTCGCGGTCGCGAGCGAATGGTTTCCGTCACCCATCGCATATACGAGCGGTGCCGTTCCCTCCGCGAAACTGGATGCGTCACCCAGCGTGCAGAGTGCGTCCAGAATTTTTTCCTGTGCATCCGCCGGTACCAGCCAGCCGCGGATGGAACCGCCGCCCTGCATCAGCTCCGTATCATACACCTTGGTCATCACATCAGTCTTCGCAGAAAGCGGCTCGATGACCGTTTTCTTGACATCATCCAGCAGAATCATGATATGCGGCAGCTCAATTTCTGCGCCGCGGCGAATCTTGACACGGGGAGGAATACGCTCTGCAACCGTTGCTTCCGTTGCACGTACCAGCGAGGTCGAGCCCTTGGTATAATCATACTGCTCAAGGTCAATCTTTCCTACGAGTCCGGCACGGCATTTCCCATCGCTCTGGATGCGCTCAAGATAAATCATCGCATTCTCATATTCCTCGAAGACCTCGTTTTTCAGGTATTCCTGCATCGTATCATGGATCTTGGTAATACGGTCTGCAACATCTGCATCCTCCAGATATACTTCGGGAAGAATCAGCCGGAGCGTGGATGGCTTCTGACCGACGATTGCATCGGTTTGTGCCCAGTATGCCGGTTCGCCCGTGTACTGGTCACACGCACAGACTGCCCATGCATCCGACATTGCAGATGTACGCGGCAGCAGAATATCCGCTGCACTGAATGCAGTTTTTTTGTTTTGGTTCATTAAGAATACCAGCCTTTCTGCGGAAGATTCCGCGTTTTCTGAAAATAGGGATAGAAAAATACAAAAAAGGTGTTTACAAATCAGCGGTTTTGTGCTATAATAATCATAACAACATCCGCATTGAAACCATATCAGAAAGGATCTTTTGAATGCTGCACGAAAAATCCTGCGGCGCAATCGTATATCGGCGGTTTCATGGCAACATCGAAATCCTGCTGATTAAACACGTTAACAGCGGTCACTGGTCATTCCCCAAAGGTCATGTGGAAGAAAATGAAACCGAGCTGGAAACAGCACGGCGTGAAATCAAGGAGGAAACCAATCTCGATGTCATCTTAGACCAGACATTCCGGGAAACGGTTACCTACTCCCCGAAACGCGACACCCAGAAGGTTGTCGTCTATTTCCTCGCCCTCGCACGAAACTATGATTTCGTTCCCCAGGAGGAGGAAATCGCGGAAATCCGCTGGGTTGATATCGTTCACGCAACCAATCTTCTGACCTATGAAAATGATAAGACCATTGTCAACAAGGCACGCGCCGCGATTAAGCTGAACAATCACAGTATGTGATGGTTTCAGCCCAAAATCCATACCTTTGAGAAAGCGTCTGGCAGATATGCCGGGCTCTTTCTTTTTTATCCGGATACTTCTGCGGCGTTTTGAAAGCGTGCACAGGCTTCCTCTTTCCAGTCCGCGAAAAATCCGTCTGCACAGGTCTTTTCCGAACAATACCCGCCGACTTCGGCAATCGCTTCCAGCACAGACGGCTGGGAATCCGCCGGACATCCGGCATAGTCCGCCGCTTTCAGCATCAGGATATCATTATCGAAATCTCCGCTCGCGCCGATTTTTGCACCCTCCGGAAGCAGCTTTCGCAATTCTGCCAATGCCGAGCCTTTCGATACGCCCTGCGGCAGAATCTCCAGAAAATGGGGATTGGATTTCGTAATCATAATGTCCGTAAGCCCAAGACGCCCGACATATGCAAGCATCTGATCAATCACATCTTCTGCCGCAGCACAAAGCGATTTACAGCAGAGCTCTGCCGGACATTCTTTCAGTGTACGGAACACGGGCGTAATCTTCGTAATCCGAAGATGCATCCGTTCATACTCGCCATCCTGTATGACATACACGCCCTCCTCGTTCAGCAGCTCGACGCCAGCATCGGGAAACCGTACCATCAGATCCTCCAGCAATGCATTCACAGTCGCCGGCAGACGGCTTGACATCCGTACTTCTTCTGCGTCCGCGTCATAAAGCATCACACCGTTATATAAAATCGCCGGAAAGTCCGGCTGTAACAGCGCCAGATATTCCTTTGTTGCCTGTAAGCCGCGTCCGGTCGCAATGCCGAATAATCCACCCTTTGCACGAAAATCTGCAATCGCTTCCGCGTCCGCCGCCGACAATCGCTTATCGGGCAGCAGCAGTGTGCCATCCAGATCGGTGATCAGTACCAAACCCTGATAGGGCATATCCTGTTTCATTTTCATTCCCTCTCAGCTTTTCTCAGTATTTGTGTGAAATATTCCGGAAGCGGACTGTCGAACAATAATGTTTCTCCGCTCACCGGATGGACAAAGCCAATTTTTCTTGCGTGAAGACACTGTCCCTCGACACCCTTGACTGCCTTGCCATAGACCGCGTCCCCATAAATCGGATGACCGAGATACCGCATATGCACACGAATCTGATGGGTACGTCCTGTTTCTAGCCGACATTCTATATAACTGTACTTTCCTTGGAATTCCTCCAAAACACGGTAATTGGTTATTGCCGGTTTTCCGTTTTTCTCGTTAATTGCCATTTTTTTGCGATCAACAGGACTTCTACCGATTGGTGCTTCGATTCTTCCTTCTTTTTCTTTAAATATACCATGAGTAATTGCATGGTATATACGTTTTCCACTGTGTGCTTTTAGCTGCTCTGCGATACTCTTGTGCGCAGTATCATTTTTACACACAATTAAGATACCTGTTGTATCTTTATCAATTCGATGTACAATTCCGGGACGTAATACGCCATTGATCCCTGAAAGATTATCTTTGCAATGAAAAAGTAAGGCGTTTACGAGTGTGCCATTCATATGTCCCGGAGCAGGATGGACTACCATATCCTTCGGTTTATTGACAATAATAATATCTTCATCCTCGTATACAATATCCAAAGGAATGTTTTCGGGAACTATATTTAAAGGCATGGGTTCAGGCAACAAAAAACGGATACACTCCCCCTCTGAAAGTTTGTAATTACATTTGACTGTTTTATCGTTTACTGTAACACTGCCATCTGTAATTAATTTCTGAATATAGGTTCTGGAATGTTCCGTTTCATAGTCTGCCAGATACCGGTCAATTCGAGTATCTGCATCTGATTCATCAACATAATAGATTTTTTCGTAATTCATACAAAATCCTGCAACTATTCTTGCTCAGAGTTTACTTTTTTGAAGCTGAGAAAGTTCAAATCGTTATCGTCATATTTGAAAATAATCAAATAACTTAGTACAAAAACAGAAACTGTAACATAACAATCCGCGATATTAAACACCGGGAAATTGATTAGTTCAACATAAAGAAAATCGGTTACATAATTCAAACAAATGCGATCAATTAAATTGCCGATTGCACCTGCAAAGATAAAGGTTATGATAAGCAGTAAGGCGGAATATTTTTTCGTGTCAGGAATTCTAAAATATATAAATATAATCAATGCCAATATAATAAATGTAGCAATGGTAAGATATAATACAGAATTCTTTGTGCCACTCAAAAATCCCCACACTGCACCATCATTTTTATGAAGAACAAAACGAAACACACCCGGAATGAGTGCAAAATCACTTCCGTCTGCAAATGCAATGCGAACAATGTATTTGGAAATTTGATCAATAAGAATCAAAACGACTGCGTAAAACAGATGACGCAGACGTTTGATGTTGCTATTGGCAAAGGAAATGTTGTTACTCATCCTCTTCCTCCAGATTAATAAACGATAATTCTTCCTGTCCCTCAATTACGTCAGATACTGACGGTTTATCATCATCCAGATACCGGTCAAGATCTACCAGCGGATTGTTCCAAAACTCTTCACTGTTTACGCGGTCCTCTGCCGGTTTTTCTTCTTCTGCCGGTTCACCGAGCAATTCATCTACATTCGCAACACTTAAGCCGAAGCTTTCGCTTTCAATCAACTCAATCTGCGCCTGTGCAAGATTCTTAAACTGTGCACGGTACATCTCATACTGCTGCATCAGTTTCATCGTTTGTTTGTGAATCTTTGTAAGTTCATTCTTGGCATCACCTAAGACAATCTGATACTTTAACTGAGCTTCTTTCTCAATGCGTTTTGCTTCTTTTTGTGCAAGCTGTTTCGTATCCTCTGCTGTTTTTTCGGCTAACACCAAGGCTTTCTGCAAAGTCTTTTCAATGTACTTATACTGTTGTAATGCATCTGTAAGAGAAGAAATCTTATCCTTTAAATCTACGTTTTCTCTATAAATAGTTTCGTAACTGGATAACAATTCTTTCATGAACTGGTCTACATCACGTTTGTCATAGCCGAGTCCACCGGACTTAAAGGACTTATTTTGTATTTCAATCGGTGTAATCATATGTGGCCTCCTAAGTTAATAAAACACAGATTAAAAGCCTTTTGAAATCGTAGGAGCATTGCCGCCAAGGCTTTGGGATAAAAGCGTCTCAACATCACCGGAAATCGTTACAGACTCTGGGGAGACAAGATAAATACGCTTTGCAATGGTATTCAGAGTTCCGTTGATCGCATAAACAGTACCGGACACAAAATCCATAATACGCTGTGCCAGTTCGTCATCAAAATCCTCAAGATTAATTACAACGGCTGTTCCGCCAACTAAAATATCACTGATATCCTGGCAATCCGAAAATGCAGTAGGCTTTGATACATATAAGCCTAATTCTTCACGGAAACTACTGTTGCGAAACTGCACTACCTTCCCCTTATCCTGAGAAACCTTTGCACGTCTTTCTTCCAGTGTTGTGATATTACGGCTTGAAGCAGGCTCCTGTACCGATGCTTTGATATCACTGGTACGGTTTTTATATACAGGTTCAGATGCAAGCTGTCTCTCGTTGCGTTTGTTATCTTTTTCTTCCTGCTCACTTAAGTATGCTTCGTAGTCATCATCTTCTTCCGAAAATTTCATGGAATCCAGAAAATTCTTAAAAAATCCCGCCATAGCAACCTCCTAATTTTCTATCGTTTGCCAAAAATCGAAGTTCCGACACGCACCATGGTTGCCCCCTCTTCGATTGCAATTTCAAAGTCGCCGGACATGCCCATCGACAAAACGTTCATAGATACATTATCAATGTTTTTATTTCTGATGTCAACCGATAATTGCTTCATCTGCTGAAAATATATGCGGTTACTTTCCGGGGTTTCCGTATAGGGTGCAATCGTCATCAGTCCTTGAATACGAAGGTTTGGTAAAGCGGCGATTCGAATCACATCTTCTACTACCTGAGCGGGGGGATAACCAAATTTGCTCTCCTCACCTGCCATATTTACTTCCAGCAAAACGGAAACAGTTTTCTCCTGTTTTACCGCTTCATTGCTGATGGTAAGTGCCAGTTCATAGCTGTCAACCGAATGAATCATATATGCATAACGTACTGCTTGCTTTACTTTGTTTTTCTGTAGATGACCAATCATATGCCAACGGATATCATCCGGTAATACTTGTGCCTTTTCTGAGAGCTCCTGTACACGGTTTTCGCCAAAGTCACGAATACCATACTGATATGCTTCCTCTAATAATTCAATTGGCTTTGTTTTGCTGACGGCAATAAGTAAAACCTCATCCTGAGCTCGCTTGCCCAAGTTACATGCTGCAGAAACACGGGTTTCTATTTGATTCAGATTATCACATATATAGCTCATAAGTGCTCCTTTATCTTTTACTCTCTTAGTAGATGATACCGGAATCTACTGCGGTATCTGCATCCAGAGCAATGTGGTCATAGAGTTTGAGACCATACTCTGTATTTTCTTTAATCAGACAGTATTCATCATTCTGCGTAATACGCTCGATGCGTCGGAATAATGCATATCCTTTGTTAATATTGTATACACCTTCAAGACTTTCCTTCAGTTCGATCGTATACATAGAAAAGGTGTCCGGGTAAAGAACATTTTGACCGAGTTCAAACTCGGAAGGGTCAATATAGTAATAAAGACCGTCATCATAATATATCGTACTTGCTTTGAAAACATAGTCAGCGGCTCCGGTTTCCGGGTCGATTACCTCAACCAAAAGACCGAGCTGATTTTGATTCCCTTTCGTAAAATATTGTTTTGGAACAACATAAAAATCCTTTTGGGTAATAGACGTCAAAGGAATCTTGAATCCCTCTGTGGTCTGCCAATACAGCTCTATCGAAAGAAAACGTTCATCCAGATAGTTTTGTACAAATTCATTCATATATATAAGCGCATACGACTGCTCACCAATCTCAATCAAATCAAAGTCCGCAGACGCATGAAAACCATCTTCGCAAATCGTAAATTCTATCTTATCTAAAGTGCTGAGTGATTTCTTCTGTGCTTCGTTTAATTCGCATAAAATCTGCCATTGATCACTGGTAATATACTTTACAACCGGTTTTTCTGCCTCAATCATAGATTTTCTGTTTTCATACTCAGAATAGCTTTCCGCAAGTGCGAAGTCAGAAGGACGAACTGTGGAAAGCTGAACCCCGCAAAGCGGATCGGTGTTATATGAAATCAGGCCGGAAGCCTCCGCATAATAAAAATGCAGGGTATCCGGTACCGAATCAGGAATAGACTCCGTAATAACGGATATGGAGAACTGATTGGATAATTCCTGAACCGTGTTTTGTATTGTATCTGAAAAATTAGCCAATTCCCGGTAATTTTCCAACCGGTCATCCTGCTTGTAGGATTGTATTACTTTATTGATGTAGGAAGCATCATATTCAGAAATACCGTCTTTGAGTGTTGTATTGGTCAGCAAATCATAATATGTTTTGGTTTCGTCGATAGAAAACAGGACAGAATCTTTTGCCACGCGTGTATTATCCGGAAAATAATAATTCAGATAGCCGGAATGACTTGCGTTAATAACCTGCTCTTCTCTTAAAATAAGACCGTTTACAATATTGTCTTGTGAAAAGGTTTCTTTTTTTACTTCATATATTTTTAAATGGGATTTTGTAAAATAATTGACCACCAAAATGCCTAAGTATATTAGTATGAAAATAAATATAACAATACCTATGTTCATACCTTTTTTATATTTTTTCAGGTTTTCAACCTTTTTACTTCTTTTCAAAATGAACTCCTACATATGTGTATAAAACACAATTATACGGTTATACTTAATACAGTAACAAAATAAAATGTGTGAAAACTCACACGACTGGTTTGTGTCTGCGCTGAACACAAATACGGAAATAAAACACAGCGCAGAAACGAGGGCTTTTATGAAAATTATCGACTATATTGCACATTTACTTATTGTCGTTGGTGCAATAAACTGGGGACTTGTCGGATTTTTCAAATTTGATCTGGTTCAATTCATTTTTGGAGACATGACACTGTTAAGCAGAATTATCTTTGCACTGGTAGGTATCGCAGGTCTTTATGCTATCAGCTTTTTCGGAAGAATTCGTTCCGGTATGGAGGACTAAACAAATATCAATACTAGAAAAGCAAGCATATCCGGAAAATCCGTAATACTTGCTTTTCTTATGTTTGATATTTTATTGTCTGAATTATAAAGCTACAATTACACTGTCTTTATATTTTTCAGGGATTTCATCCGAATTCAAGGAAATGCTGATTACAAAATCAACTGAGAATTTAGCAGAAATCAAATCAAGCTTATCAAGTACTGCAGTAATATCGCTTCCTTCTAAACAAGAGATATTTAAGAAGCTGTCAAGATATACTTTTTCCAAATCATGATCCTGAGATACCAGACCACAGATAAATCCGGTGAATTCCTGACTGCTGTCAATGCAATAATCGTTCACATTAATCAATCGAATCTTATTGTTCAATTCATACATGTGTTTGGTGTTTTTATCGAGATAAACAATGGTACCGCTTGCTTCCTTGATAGAGCTGTTCACCTTATCAAGAAGGATTTTGGTTTTTCCTTTACCCTTTGCGCCTGCAATAATCTGTATCATATGTTATCGCCTCCTTAGGTTGTTCTATATGTTAATTATAGTACAAGATACATAAAAACACAAGCAATATTCACTGGAACCTTGTGTATAAAATCAGGTTTTATATAATTCTCTCCAATCAAGGTCTCCGCGCTCCAAAGCTTTGATTAAAAGCTCTGCCGAAGCGAGATTGGTGGCAAGTGGAATATTGTGCGTATCGCATAACTGTACTACATTATTAACATCCGGTTCATGAGATTTTGGAGTCAGCGGATCGCGTAAAAATATTACCATATCAATCTGATTATGTTCTATTTGCGCACCGAGCTGCTGCTCGCCTCCAAGATGACCTGCCAGATACTTATGAACAGAAAGATTGGTCACCTCTTCTATCAGGCGACCGGTTGTACCGGTTGCATATAAATCGTGTTTTGAAAGAATCCCCCGATACGCGATGCAGAAATTCTGCATCAATTTTTTCTTAGCGTCATGTGCGATTAACCCAACATTCATTATATATACGCCCCTTTCTGTTAACGAACCATCGCATAATCCGTTAATTCAATTACTCTCTCCTTTTCCTTCGGTTTTGGCTGCAGGCTGATGTTCAATAATATCCCCAATGTTGCAAGGTTACATATTAAAGCCGTTAAGCCGGAACTGATAAAAGGTAACGGAATACCTGTATTCGGAAGAAGTGAGGTCACTACACCGATATTTACAAATGCTTGTACGGAAATTAATGCTGTAATTCCGATTGCAATCATAGAACCAAGATAATCTTTGGCTTTTTTGGCAATTCTGAGACCAATAAAAGCAAAGGTCAAATACCCCATAATAATCAAAATCATACCGACAAAACCAAATTCTTCACCAATCGCAGAAAAAATAAAGTCACTTTCCACAACCGGGACATAATTCGAAGCCCTGGGACCGGTATCTCCGGTAAGCAACTTACCAAACATCCCACCGGCCTGAATTGCCAGTTTAGCATTGTCCTGCTGGTACATATCGGTTCCCAAAATACGATTGACCTGATAATCTTTCAGAAGAATCTGAAAATCCTGTTGAACATACCATAGTAGTAATATGGCAAGAGGGACTCCGACAGCAACAATGGGTAGAATATGTTTATAACTTGTACCGGCGGCAAACACCATAACTGCAAAAAATGCAAACATTACAATACTGGTGGACAAATCCGTCTGCGTCAATATCAGAAGGGTTGGAACCGCCATCAGAGCACTTACCAGAATCAAAAGCCAGAGTTTTTTGATGTGCTGATGAAACATATCAAATACTTTGGCAAGTACCAGAATCATGATAATCTTTGAAAATTCCGATGGCATAAATTCAAATGTGCTGCTTTCACTAAGCCGTATTTCAATCCATCGTTTTGCCAAATAGTGGGTATCACCGTAGATTGGAAGTCCCATGCTCTTGTCAGTAAAACGGCAAAACAATAAAAGTGCAAGATTAAAAAAATACAGCGGTATATAGAGCTTGCAGATAAAGTGATAGTCAATCATTGCAATAATCAGCATTACAGCAAGTCCTAATGCATAACCCAGTACCTGTTTTTCGAATTGGGCTTCGTCTGAATCCTGTAACCGCTGGATCAAAAACATTCCTATCCCGCCGAATGCGAGAACTAAGGTTACAAGAGACAGACTGAAGGATTTAAAATTGTATTCCTTGAACTTAAACATGCAAATATCCTATTTTTTCTGTTTCATATTCTTAATCGGAATGCTTGCAAATAAGGAGTTGCTTCCGTCTGCTTCGTTGCGGAACTTAAAGTCCAGACCATTCATATCTACTTCAATGTACTTTGAAATAACCTGAATGATTTCGTTCTTCATCTTTTCCATTACTTCAGGAGAACAGCCGGCACGGTCAGAAACAAGAACAAGCTTGAGACGATCTTTTGCCACGTTACCCGATGCTTTTTTCTTAAATCCAAACATATCGTTTTCCTCCCTTTAGTTCTTCTTGAATAATCTGCTGAAAAAGCCCTGCTTTGCACTTAAGTCAAGGAAAGGAACCTCTTCACCTACTACTCTGCGACAGATATTCATATATGCTTTTCCGGCCATGCAGTCAGTACCTACCAACGGCTCGCCCTGATTGGTTGAAATAACAATGTTTTCATCATCCGGAACTACACCTACCAGATCCACGGCAAGAATCTCTACCACATCATCAGCAGACATCATCTCACCGCGCTTTACAAGATCCATACGGATACGATTAATAATAAGCTGGGTCTGTTTCATCTCATTTGCTTCGAGCAAACCGATAATACGGTCAGCATCACGTACTGCTGATACCTCAGGAGTTGTAACAACCAATGCACGATCTGCACCGGCGATTGCATTCTTGAAGCCTTGTTCAATGCCTGCAGGACAATCCATCAGTATGTAATCAAACTCGGTTTTTAAGTCTTCACAAAGCTTTTTCATCTGCTCCGGTGTTACAGCAGACTTATCTCTTGTCTGTGCAGAAGGTAAAAGATAAAGGTTCGGATAACGTTTGTCTTTAATTAACGCCTGCTTAATACGACAGTTTCCTTCCACAACATCAACCAGGTTGTATACGATTCGGTTTTCCAATCCCATAACAACGTCCAGATTACGAAGACCGATATCTGTGTCAATCAACACAACCTTTTTATCAAGTTTTGCAAGACCGGTACCGATATTGGCAGTTGAAGTGGTCTTACCAACACCACCCTTACCGGATGTTACTACAATTACTTCTCCCATCTTTTTATCCTCCTTATAATTCTCTTTCACTGAGTGTTTTTCTTGTTACCGGTTCAATATAGATACTGTTTTCTTCAAGAAAAGCAATCTTTGCTTCCTTTTCGGATGTTTTATCCGGATTATCCGGCGACCGTGCGATCGTATCTGCAATACGAATCTGCATCGGCGACATATCAAGTGCAAGAATAAATGCACTTTCATTTCCGGCAGAACCGGCACATACCGTACCACGCAATGTACCAAGTACAATAATATTGCCCTTTGATACTACACTTGCTCCCGGATTAACATCGCCAATAATAACAATGCTGGAATCACATTCCAAAGATTGTCCGGAACGTAGATTTCCTTTGTAAAACTGGCCGTTTGTTTTTGCATTCTCTGTAAACTGATGCTCCAGTTTTTTTTGAAAAAGCTCATCTTTTTCCGGATCATCGGCTATAAGACAAACAATTTTCAGTTCAGAATTTTCCGAAATAATATTTAGAAGCTCAATCTGTTGCGCATCTGTCAGCTTACGTCCTTCAAAGCTGAGGGCAACTTGTGCGTTGCCGAGAAACTTGGAAGAACTTTTGAATTTCTTAGATACGTTTTCTTTTAGAACTTCGTAATCAATATCTGAATCAAGTACAACAATAATTCCGTGATTTAAGCCTTTGATAATAACAGAATTATCCACTGTTTCCTACTCCTTTCCTGATAGATATCTTAGTCCGAAACATTAATTGAGGTAACTGAACCGGCTTTTATATTTCCGCTCAATAACTCTGCTTTGTTTTCATTGTTAAAGTATAAACCAAATACTTCACGCGCCGTATAGGCAGCATTTGCTGATTTGTATCCGTTAGGAATTACTACCGTTACACAAATCTCAGGATTCTCATACGGGGCGAAGGAAACAAACAATGCATGGTGTGGTGTAGACGGATTAATCTGTGCGGTACCGGTCTTACCGGCAACAGCGACACCAAGATTGCCATATAATGTATCAAGACTGTTAGTATTGGTATTAACTACATTATACATACCCTTTTTTACAGCAGCCCACTCCGCATCGGAAAACATGGTAATCTGATTATATATGCTTGCTTCTTTCTGCTCTAAGATTGTGCCGTTGTTGTTTCGTATGGAATCAAGCAGTGTCAGATTATATATAGTTCCTTCGTTTGCAATTCCGGTGATGTAACGCGCAATCTGTACCGGGGCCAGTGCATGTCCGTAACCGATGGAAGTACGTACAGCATCGGAACTTGATACGGAGGGAGTTGCCTCCGAAATCTCGATGCCGGTTTTCTCTGTTAATCCAAACATTTCGGCATAACGCTTAATCTTGGAGATACCGAGTGAGTCGCTATAACGTCCGGTATAATCCGTACTAAGCTTAAACCCAACATCATAAAAATAGTAGTTACAGGAATGCATAATTGCCTGTGAAAGATTGATACTGCCATGATTGCCGGGATATTTCCAACAACGAGGTGAAGGTACAATCAATTCAAAAATACCGAGGTCTTTGATCTTTGTGTCGGTATTTACAATTCCTTCTCCAAGACCAATTAAGGCACTTAACGGTTTGAATGTTGAACCGGTTGTTGTTACCTGAGAGGTTGGTCGGTTTAGTAAAGGATACGCAGAACTGTTCAACAAAGTTGAATAATAATCATATTCTATCTTGTTTGCCAGCATATTATTGTCGTAACTTGGATAAGTAACAAGTGCTTTTGCAGTTCCATTATTAACATCTGTGATTACGATGGAACCGCTGCAAGGCTCTAAGCCGAGCTGTCCGGGAGTGATTTCCAGATTATCAATCAAATCATACATAAACTGAAAGGCAGAAATTCTTCCGTTTTGCAGTTTACTGATGCTGCTTTCGTTATACTCAATAATATTCTGATCAAACAGCAACAGACAGATATCCTTACCGGAGATGATTTTATCAAACACTAAGCTATGATAAATCATGTTCTTAAACTCAGTGTCTGATTCCACCTGCTGAAAAAGATGTTCCAAAAACATCGTATACAATTCCGAAGTGGAATAATACATATCTTTGTCACTGAACGTGCTTGTAGCTATCCAGTTTTTCGTAATGGCATAGCGGAAAAATTCGCTCATGCTGATTTCATTACTCTGATACTGGATATAGGTCTTATCATCCGTATCAATCTGCGTTTTTAAAAGCAGTTCCGAACTGACAGCCTTGGAATAAATGTATTTTAAATACTCCTGCAGCTCATCACTTACCTTATCATTGGTTACGGTACTTTCGTTCGAAAGGATTTGCTTAAGTTGATCCAGAAGTACTCTCTGCTTTTCTGCAAAAATATACTGGATTTTTTTCTCAAGTTCGGTTGCTTCCGTTGAGGAAAAATGATTTACATCGATGACTCCGTTTTCCAGCAACGCATAATAAACTTCAAAAATCGGAATTGTAATATCGTTTGCATTTTCACCTTTTGTTCCGTAATCCATATCAGGAACAAGTTTGTCGCGAAGAATTGCAGCAATATTTCGCTCCAGTATATAGTAACAAGCTTTTTGAAGCTCAGCATCGATAGAAAGATATATATCATTTCCTGCGACAGGCTGTGTGTTAGTCGACTGTGATAATACCTTTCCGCTTTGGTTCACAGTAAGATTAACCGTTCCCTTTACGCCGCAAAGGACATCTTCCATAGATTTTTCTATGCCTGTTTTTCCTATAACATCGCTGGCGTTGTAGAGCAACGAAACACCTTTTTCCGTAGTGATATCTTCATCCGAAAGAGCAAACTTTGTAATAAGCTCTTCGTTTCGGGTCTCAATTTCATCATTTGTGATGCTTCCGGTGTAGCCGATGATATGCGAAAAATACATACTGTCATTATAGACACGGGATGTCATCTGTTTGATATCGACACCGGGAAGTTCCGCATTGTTTTCCTTGATTGCCACTACCAGTTCATCATCAATATCTGAAGCAATCAGGAACTGGGTACCGGCAATGTTTGAAAAGATGGTATAACGCACGGCCATAATCTTCAATGCTTCTTCTACGGAATACTCATCGGAAATTTGGAACATCGCCGCACGCTCGTTGCCATAACGTAAGAATTCATAGACAGCTTTTGCATCGGCTGCACGTTCTTCTTCCGTTAAGGCACTGATGGATTTACGTCCGTATGCATTCTTTTTGAAACGCAATAAAGCGTTATCAGTCAGATTAAATACAAAATTATCATGTTCATCAAGTTCGATTCCAAAGGAAATATCCAGTTCCACATCGTGTTCTTCTAAGATTTGAAGCAAACGATGAATCATCGCATTCTTCTCGCTGTTGTTTCGTAATAAACCGCTTTCTTCCATAACAATCGAATAGCTTACGTCATTGTACGCCAGCAGAACACCATTTACATCATAAATATTACCACGTGTACTTTTGATATCACGAATCTTTGTGGACTTGTATTCGGCTTTTTCTTCTGATGCTGAGGATTTTTTAATCTGCAACGAAAAAACCTGATAAACCAAGACCAGAAACATTGCAGCAAACACAACAGCAACGATTGGAATTCTGGTTGAAAATATTTCTTTAATTTTGTCACAAATCTTTTTAATCATAATGCTTTAAGTTACGTTCTTCCAATCGGATGGACCAATATATACTGAGTTGACACAGTTTGTACAGTACTGAACCAATCAGAACCGTATAAACAATTTTGGGCAGCATGATATTTGTTAAATAAAAACCATATTCAGATTTGCCTTGTATTACAAATTCCGTTATATAGTAAACATTCAACTGCAGGAATACACATACAGCAATCAGAAGTAACGGTGTAATGTTGTCATCCTTGCGATAGAATTTATGAAACAATCCTGCAAGAAAGCCGGCAAAAAGGTACAATAATGCGCCAAATCCAAGATGTGTGCCGTAGGTCAGATCCAGTATCATACCGGCACAAAAGCCATACAAGATACCGGCATTGCTTCCCTTAAGATATGCGGCAGTTACGACGATAATCATCATCAAATCCGGCATGGTATGATTCAGAGTGAAATGGCCACATACAGAGCTTTGTACTACATAGCAAACAATCAATTCAACTATGATAATCAGAAAACGAATAATTCTCATAACCACTCCGTAAACAATCACTTGAGTTCCGTAATTATCAATACCATCTCCAGATGCTCAAAATCAACCGCCGGAATGAGCTTGGCTTCTTTTGCCATATTGCTGGAATCGGTTTTAATATCAACTGCATAGCCGATTAAAATTCCCTGATGATACTTATCACTAATATGTGAAGTTACAATTTCCGAATTCTCTTCTATATCCGCATTCATACTAATCATGGAGATGTCAATGTATCCGTTTCGAATGCTTTGAAGATTACCGCTTACAATGCAGGTATCTTCAGAACGCAATGACATTCCGCTGAGATTGCTGGAATCATCAATAATGGCGCGTACCTTGGCCGAATCAGAAAAAACTTCCGTAACAATTCCGGCAAGTCCGTTTCCTGCCAGAACATTTTGATCCACCTTGATTCCGTCGTTGCTTCCCTTATCAATCGTAAAACTACTGTAGAGACTGTTTGAATCACGACTGATAATTCGAGCTGCTACTTTGGGATAAGAGATGTATTTCTGGTCCAACTGATAAAGACTACGATAAGTCTCCATCTCGTTGTTATCCTGCTGAATCATCTTGTTTTCGTATTTTAATTGATTCAATTCTTCCTTCAGTCTTGCATTTTCTTCAATCAAGGCATTCACATCGCTGAAATTTTTAATACGGTTATTGATTGCCTTGCCGATACGATTGACACCGCGCTGCATCGGAGAAACAAAATCTGCCGCCGCCTTACGAAGAGGCAATGTTTTTTCCGGATACTGATAGGAAATAAAAATCAATACGAAACAGATAACACCAAAAACAATCAGAAAATACTTAGGATTTAAATTGAACTTTTTTTTACTATGATATCTTGCCATTCTAATTAACTCCTAAAGTACAGTAATGCTCATGTTAATTATAAAAGGACTGTCTCATACCGGCAGCAAGGCAATCCAGCTTCGGGTCTTCGATAATACGTCCCAAACCGATGGCAACCGTATTGCCCGGATCTTCACAGATGTTGATATCTAACTCTGTTTCGTTGGAAATCAGCTTATCCAGTCCTTTGATTTTTGCCGAACCACCTGTGACAAAAATACCGCCATCAATAATATCCGCTGAAATCTCGGGCGGAGTCTTCTCTAATACAATACGAATAGAATCTACAATAGTAGAAAGCAGTTCCGAAATCGTCTCATATACGAATTGTGCTGTAATTTCTTTTTCGGTCGGTAATCCATTGACAACATCACGTCCAAACACCTTAATGGACTTATCTTCCGGAACCACTGCACTTGCCAACTCTTTTTTAATTGTTTCTGCTGTTTTTTGTCCGATTAAAAGATTATGTTTCTTACGGACATTTGCAATAATGTTTTCATCAAACTTATTGCCACCGACAGCAACCATCTTGCTGATTACAATACCTCCGAGCGAAAGTACGGAGATTTCTGTCGTATCGGCACCGATATCGACAATCATAACACCATTGGCATTGGTAACATCAAGTCCTGCACCTAATGCATTGGCAATCGGCTTTTCAACAATACGGATTTTTTTGGTTTTTGCATCTGAGGACGCTACTAAATCTACAAATGCTCTTTTCTCGACTTCTGTTATGTCAGTCGGAGAAGCTACGATAAATTCTGAGCCGGCAATCTTGCCGTGCTTTTTTTCTATCTCTGCAAATACGGAATTCAGCAAAGAAGTCATATGCTCGATATCCGCAATCACACCATTCCGTACCGGAAAAGTAATTTCAATGTTCGACGGTGTTTTGCCCAACATATCAAATGCTTCATCTCCGTATGCAATAATACGTTCCGAATCCGCTACTGCAATTATATTCTTGGAATCATAAATAACACCGCTGTTCTTTTTGTAAATCTTAATCACACTGGTTCCAAAATCAATACCAAACAATTTAGATGACATATTATCACCATACCTTTCCAGCTATTACAAATAACCTTTTTCGACAAAACTGATGTATTGCTGATCTCCGATAACAATATGGTCGAGTAATTCAATGCCAAGCATCTTGCCACAATCAAAAATACGTTTTGTCATAGTAAAATCATCGGTACTCGGTGTTGGATCACCGCTGGGATGATTATGTAGTAAAAAGATATAAACAGCTTCTTTTTCAAGTGCCGACAGATATATCTCACGCGGAGAAATCAAAGCTGCTTTTACAGTTCCTTCGTATATTTTTTCCTCATGAAGAATACGGCATTTACCGTCCAGATGGAGTACCCAGACCGACTCCTGTTTTTTATCTTTAAGGCGAGGCATAAAATACGCAGCAATCTCACATGGCTGATGAAACGCCAATAACTCTTTGCGTTCAGCAGTAACAAGACGTCGCCCAAGTTCAATGGCACAAAGTATCTGGATTGCTTTTATTTTGCCGATTCCTTTTATCCTGCATAGCTTGTCCAAACCGATTCTGCATAATCCGCTTGGATTGTCCTCACCCGTACATTCGGACAAAACCCGGTAAGCAAGAGCAATCGAACTCTCCTCTTTGGTTCCGCTTCGAAGCAGTACGGCAAGTAATTCAGCATCCGAAAGTGTTTCGGGACCGTTTGAAATACATTTTTCATAGGGTCTTGCCGAAAGGGGTAAATCTTTCATTTTGAAATTTGCTTTGTTCACTTAATACTCCTGTCCACTATCTCGGAGAACAAAAAATATTAAAGTCTTGAATAAATCAAAATGCTGATGATAACACCGATAATACTCGCAATCGATATGCGGATAGATAATCCGAAAGTAATAATCAGTACACCGATATTAAGCTGTAACGCTCCGGAACCATCCGGTGATCCCAGACCGAACTCTTGTCCGTAATTTAACCATGAAAGCCAGGAGACATCTCGGGAAAGATATCCTAAAAATCCTCCGATAACTACACCGGCTAACAAAAAGAGTGTAAAAACCACACCGTTTTTTCTTGATGCACGCGCCATAATACACCTCATTTCTACGATTCATTGCATCGCAAATCCCGCAAAAATAACATTAATTTATCATATCACAAATCAAACAATTTGTATAGTAATTTAGAGTGAAACGAGACTACTTTCCCATATTTTTTGCAGCGACATCATGATGCCGAATTTCGCGTGATACCAGGTCAGACCGCCTTGAAAATACACAGCATACGGCGGCTCAATCGGTGCATCCGCAGATAACTCAATCGAGGAACCCTGAATAAACGCACCGGCAGCCATAATCACTTCTGAATGATATCCGGGCATCGCCCACGGTTCGGGCACTACATAACTGTCTACCGGTGCGGCTGCCTGAATACCACGGCAAAATGCGATAATACCTTCAGCAGAACCTAAGGTGACAGCCTGAATAATATCATGACGCGATTCCGTGCTGTTCGGAACTACCGGGAATCCAAGCTTTTCATATATATTTGCTGCATATACAGCACCCTTTAATGCTCCTGCGGTTACGGTCGGTGCATTGAAAAGCCCCTGATAGAAGGAACGGTTCAATCCTAAAGTAGCACCCACCTCTGATCCAAGTCCCGGTGCAGTCAGGCGATAGGCACAATTCTCAATCAAGTCACGCTTTCCGGCAATATAACCGCCAATCGGTGCAAGACCGCCACCCGGATTTTTAATCAGAGAACCGACACAAAGGTCTGCCCCGACATCCGTTGGTTCGATTATCTCAACAAATTCTCCGTAACAGTTATCAACCATACAGATAACATCCGGCTTAATCTCCTTGATAAATGAAATCAGTTCACCGATTCTTGCTACAGACAACGTTGGACGTGTCTGATAACCCTTGGAACGCTGTATGGTTACCATTTTGGTTTTGTCTGTGATTGCGTTACGGATACCCTCGTAATCAAATCCGCCGTCCGGCAGTAAGTCTGTCTGCCGGTAACTGATTCCGAATTCAGCAAGGGAACCTTTTTGTTCACGGATACCGATAACGCCTTCTAATGTATCATATGGTTTTCCGACAGGAGAAAACAACTCGTCTCCCGGTCGCAGATTTGCAGAAAGTGCAACCGTCAGCGCATGTGTGCCACAGGTGATCTGCGGACGTACCAATGCAGCTTCTGTATGGAAAATATCAGCATAAACCTGTTCCAACGTTTCTCTTCCGCTATCATTGTAGCCATAACCGGTGGATTCGGCAAAATGATTTTCTGCAACCCGATTTTTTTGCATGGCATGCAGAACCTTCATCTGGTTATATTCAGCAACTTCATCAATTTGCTCAAAACGTTCTTTCAATCCGTCTTCTACGGCATTGCAAAAATTAATCACCTTATCAGCCAAACCTAATTTTTTGTACTGTTCATACACATAACTGTTCATATATTTCCTCACTTTATCCTGGGAACAATTCCATGTTCCTGTAAATATTTAATCATATAAGCCTCAATTGCTTCATCCGTATCCATATCCGGAGTTGCAAATTGGTCTTTATCCAGCCAGACCACATCACGTTCTCTGCGGAACCACGTCAACTGACGCTTGGCGAAATGTCTGGTATCGCGTTTTAGAATATAAACAGCTTCCTCCAGTGTAATCTCTCCCTGCAGATAACGGATTATCTCTTTATAACCAAGCCCTTGCATGGAAACCATATCCGGAGTACAGCCTTCTGCTAAAAGTGCCTCCACTTCCTTTACCAATCCATCTTGTAACATGACATCTACACGTCGGTCAATTCTGTCATACAGAGTTTCACGATTCATCGTAAGAACAAAATATGCAGAATTATACGCTGAGTCGTGCTGCTTTTGTTCTGCGTTATGGTCGGAAATTCTTTCTCCTGTCAGCTCATAAAATTCAACCGCACGAATCACCCGTTTTTTGTTGTTGGGATGAATCTGTTCTGCGGCTGCAGGGTCAATCTGCTGCAGATAGTTATATAAGCGGATACCGTCGTCCTTTTGTGCCTCTGCTTCCAATCGGTTCCTCAACTCAGTATTTACATCATTTTCAGTAAAATTAATGTCATATAATAACGACTGGATATAAAAACCTGTTCCGCCGACAACAATCGGTACTTTCCCTCGTTCTTGGATATCGCATACTGCTTTTTTTGCATATTCCTGAAAACTTACCACATTAAAGTCTTCCCAAGGTTCCAGAATATCAATCAGGTGATGCCGTATTTCTGCCTGTTCTGCGTCACTTGCTTTTGCAGTACCGATATTCATACGCTTATAAACCTGCATGGAATCGGCAGATATAATTTCACCGTTTATCTTCTTCGCAAGTGATATAGAAAGCGTTGTCTTACCGACAGAAGTTGGTCCTGTCAGAATAATAAGTGGATTTGACTGCATATTTTTCTCACACAATTCGTTTGAATTTTTTTTCGATTTCATATTTGCTTAGCTCAATTGTTACCGGTCTTCCGTGCGGACAATGGAACGGGTTTTCCAACTGCATTAACTGCCGTATCAATGCCTCAGCTTCAACAAAGGATAAATGCTGATTTCCTTTTACTGCTGCTTTGCACGACATGGATGCAATTTTTTCATAGATGCTTTCCGGTTCGGTAAGTATGCCGCCGTCAGCCAAATCATCTAAAAATTCAAGTAAGAGTTCTTTTTTACCGATAGAACTCATTCCGGCCGGTACAGCTGATATCTTATACTCCTTACCGCCAAACGCTTCAATCTCATACCCTAAGTTACTCAGATACGGAAGAATCTGCTCCAAAGTTTCCTGCTCACGAAGATTCAGACTGACAACCATAGGCGGGTACAGCTGCTGCGAAACTGCTTGTGAAACTTTATGGGCTTCCATCAGTTTTTCATACAACACACGCTCATGCGCTGCATGTTGGTCAATAATATAGAGCTTATTATCTGATTCCACCATCCAATAGGTTGAAAAAAGCTGACCGATAACGCGATATTCTACGCGCTTCTCTTCAGACAAAAAACTGAATTGACGGTTTTCTTCCGTTGCTTCCGGTTCATGTTTCTTTACACTTGTGTTTTGTAAAACTGTTGAATCAGGCATCCTGATCGGTTCTGCAACATCAGAATTCTCGCAGACCTCTTCCGAAATTTGCTTTTCAACCTTTATCTGCGGAACAAAAATTTCTGTTTCCTTTTCTTCAGATTTCGTTTCTTCGATTTTCGGCACTTCGGACGCCTTCTTAATATCCGGGAAAATTGTTTCCTTATTGTTCTGCATAGCATTGCGCGCATATGGAACTTGTTCTGCCACAATAGAAGCCTTTTTCTCAAACGGTTCCGGTGCAAAACTTGGGATTGTTTTTACAACAGGCGTCGGTTTTGCTGTTGTTTCCAGACTGGCCTTCGGTATCGTCTCTCTTTCTACTACAGTAGTCCTTATGCTGTGATAAACAAATTCGTAAATCTGCTCCGGCTGGGTAAAGCGGACTTCCAATTTGGCCGGATGTACGTTCACATCAAACATCTCAGCGGGAATCTGCAACATCAGAACCGTAAAAGGATATTTGTTCTGCATCAGATAGCCACGGTATGCTTCCTCAATTGCCTTTGCAATCAATGGATTTTTAATATATCGACCATTTAGAAAATAATTTTCAAAATTACGATTCCCTCGGGAAATCACTGGTTTTGCAATCATACCGCTGAGCTGAAAATCACCAACTTTTTTGTTTACCTCTAATAATTCTGCCGCGATTTCACGCCCATATATACCATATACGATATCTCTTAGTTTTCCGTTACCTGAAGTATTGATAATCAGCTTTCCGTTATTGGTAAACTTAACGGCTACGTTAGGATTCGAAAGTGCAATCCGTTCCATAACATCATTGACATATCCGGCCTCAGTCATTGCTGTCTTTAAGAATTTTCTTCGTACCGGTGTGTTGTAAAAAAGGTCGTTTACTACAAATGTAGTTCCGTCAGGACATCCAACTTCTTCCTCACTCTGCTTCACACCGCCATGTATTACATAACGGATACCGGTTAAATCTTCTCTTTGCTTTGTAATTAATTCTAATTGAGAGACAGCCGCAATACTGGATAAAGCCTCACCACGAAAACCAAGCGAGCTCACTGATGTCAAGTCTTCTGCGCAACGTATCTTGCTGGTAGTATTCTTTTGAAATGCAATATCAAGGTCGTCACGCTCGAAACCGATTCCGTTATCCGTCACCCGGATCTGGACTGTGCCGCCGCCATTGATTGATACAGATACAGCGGTAGCACCGGCATCGATTGAATTTTCAACCAGTTCCTTTACTACGGAAGCCGGACGTTCAACCACCTCACCTGCGGCGATTTTATTAATCGTATCCTGATCCAGTATATTAATTCTTGCCATAAGCTCCTCCGCTTCACTTAGCCAGCTTACTCTAGCTTAACTTCATCTGCAAATCATACAGCTTTGTAAAAGCCTCCATCGGCGTCATATTTGATAAATCAAGTGACTGCAATTCATCAAGCACACGTTTGTTAATCTGCTCCTGTGCTTCCGTGAATAACGAAAGCTGTTCTGGAATTGCATCTTTTCGTACCTGTTCTACAGCTTTTTGTACTCTTCCGGCACGTTCGGCAATATCATTTTCACTCAACTCATCTGCAATCTCTCTGGCACGTTTTAATACTGCTTCGGGTACACCGGCAAGCCTTGCAACCTGAATACCATAGCTTTTGTCAGCTCCTCCGGGAATAATCTTACGTAAGAATACAATATCTTCTCCCTGCTCCTTGACAGCGATACAGTAATTGTTCACACTTTCGAGCTTACCCTCTAATTCCGTCAGTTCATGATAGTGGGTCGCAAATAATGTTTTCGCACCAAGTATCTTAGGATTTGCAATATGCTCCACTACCGCCCAGGCAATACTGAGACCATCATAAGTACTTGTTCCGCGTCCGATTTCATCAAGAATCAACAGGCTGTTCTTGGTTGCATTCTTTAATATGTTTGCAACCTCGTTCATCTCTACCATAAAGGTACATTGACCGGAGGCCAGATCATCAGATGCTCCGACACGGGTAAAAATACGGTCTACTATGCCGATATCTGCTTCATCTGCCGGTACAAACGAACCGATCTGTGCCATCAAAACAATCAATGCAGTCTGACGCATATAAGTGGATTTTCCGGCCATATTGGGACCTGTAATAATGGCAATCCTCTGTGCCTGATTATCCAGATAGGTATCATTTGCCACAAACAAGTCATGGTTTTGTATCTTCTCTACAACCGGATGCCGTCCGTTCTTAATGTTGATAACTCCCTTTTTGTTAATGGAAGGACGAACGAAACGATTTGACATCGCAACATAGCTCAGAGAGGCAAACATATCAATTTTAGCAATTGCTTTGGCCGTCTGCTGGATACGCTGTACCTGTGAGGCAATCTGTTCCCTGACATCAGCAAACAAATCATATTCCAAGGTGTACAGACGGTCTTCGGCATTTAGAATCTTGTCTTCCAGCTCCTTCAGTTCTGCCGTTGTATAACGTTCGGCATTTGTCAAAGTCTGCTTTCTGACCCAGTCCATCGGAACCAGGTCTTTGAAGGAATTTGTAACTTCCAGATAATATCCGAAGACACGATTGTACCGAATGCGAAGGTTTTTGATTCCTGTTTTTTCTTTTTCCCTTTCTTCCAAAGCCAGGAGCCAGCTCTTACCTTCCGTCTTTGCTGCACGCAGGATATCGACTTCTTCATAATATCCCTGTTTGATAATTCCGCCTTCTCTTACTGCAATCGGCGGTTCATCTTCAATCGCTGCCTCAATCAGGCTGTGAAGGTCCTCCAAAGGATCAATTTCATTATATACAGAACGAAGAAGTTCGGAAGTCATACCCGAAAGCAGGGAACGGATATGCGGTAACATTGCCAGAGATGTCTTAAACGCAGTCAGGTCTCTGGGATTGGCACTCTGGTAACTCACACGGCTCATCAGACGCTCCAAATCATAGACTGCATTCAGATATTCTCTGATCTCTTCACGATTAATAGCGTTATCATTCAGTTCCTCAATCGCATCCAAACGTTGTTCAATCTCTTTTTTATCAATCAAAGGCTGCTCAATACAGCTTCGAAGATATCTTGCCCCCATTGCGGTTTTCGTCTTATCAAGTACCCACAAAAGAGAGCCTCTTTTTTGTTTTTCCCGCATGGTTTCAATCAATTCAAGATTCCGTCTGGTAGAATTGTCAATCGTCATATAACGCCCGGAAACATACGGGATAATTCTGGTGATATGAATCAGTGAATTTTTCTGTGTCTCGGTAAGATATTGCATGATAGAGCCTGCAGCACAAAGCCCCGTACTATATTCGCCAAGACCGAGTTCAGCATTACTACTCACATGAAAATGCTCATAAAGCGCTTTTTCACAAGCGGTGAGATCATACATATCGTCTGTAAGCACGGTAATCACGACATGATAACGTTCCTTAACCTCATCCATATTAAAACCACTCATCAAAAACACCGGATTACAAAGAATCTCCTTCGGAGCGAATTTAATCATCTCATCCTCAGCTTTTGATAGCTGATCTGTCTCTGTTACATAAAAATCACCCGTAGTTACATCAACAACAGAAATACCATAGTTTGTTCCGGAATATATGATGCACATCAGATAATTGTTGCGCGTTTCATCCAAAGACTGTGTATTCATATTGGTTCCCGGCGTTACGATTCGTACCACTTCACGCTTCACCAGACCTTTGGCCTGTTTCGGGTCCTCTGCCTGTTCACAGATGGCAACACGGTAGCCTTTGTTTACCAGTTTTGTAAGATACCCTTCTGCTGCATGATACGGTACTCCGCACATCGGTGCACGTTCCGGTTCACCACAGTCTTTTCCTGTCAGGGTAATCTCCAGTTCTCTTGACGCAACAATTGCATCCTCGTAAAACATCTCGTAAAAATCTCCGAGACGATAAAAAAGGATGCAATCTTTGTACTGGTTTTTTATTTCAAAATACTGAATCATTAAAGGTGTCATATGTATTTATAATCTCCTCTTTTGCAGCGTAATATCGTTTGACTGCAACTAACCCCAATATAATCAATTATAAATTTATGACCACTCAATGTCAATCGAACATATCGAATCATTCAACGATATTTACTAAACTTTTTTCCAAATTCCGTTTTCTAAAAATGTTTCGCAAGCATTCTGTGAATTTGAAATAATATCCTTTGGATAACCAAGCAGTTCCAGTAGCCTGATAGCATTTCTGGACTTTGATTTTCCTTCATAAAGCATATAATCAAACAGAATATCACCGTCTGTAATTTGTTCCTGAAAATGATAATTACGATAATGCTCTTCCAAAATCGAAGTAAGCTCCAAATCATGTGTTGCAGCAAAACAAATACAGTGATTCTTTGACAATGTTGCAAGTATCGTTGAGGATGCGGCAATACGTTCCAGCGTATTGGTGCCACGTAACACTTCATCAATAAAACAAAGCATCGGTATCTCATCATTCGAGTTATCAAGAATTCTTTTGAGTGATTTGATCTCGACAATATAATAGCTTTCATGTCCCAACAGATTATCTGTTAATGCCATAGAAGAAGCAATCCGGAAAAACGAAGCCCGGTAAGACTTACAAATTGCAGTGGCAATGGTTTGGGATAAGACTGCATTTATTGCCACTGTCTTGATGAAGGTGGATTTACCGGAAGCATTGGAACCTGTAAGAAGCACTGACTTTGTGGTCTGGATGGAATTACTTACTGCATTGTCAATCATGGGATGATAGACAGAATCAATCTCTAAAAACGGTTGTTTCATCCGGTTCGAATCCGACTTTTTGGTTTCAATAAGTTCCGGCTTGCTCCAACAACTTAAGATTCTGCGGAATGAGGCACAGGCAATCATACTGTCAAGGAAACCAAAGGTTTCGTATAAGTTGTTTAATGACTGAATTTCTTCCCTATATATCCGCAGCATTCGGTAAAACAAGATTAAATCCGTATGTGTCAGGATACGAAAATAATCCAGCATCAGATCTGCAATATTCCCACCTTTCATGGCTGCTACCACAAAACCACCTTTGTTGAAGGTTTTTAATTTCTTTGCCGAAATTTTAATTGCGTTTTGATACTCCTGTAACTCCGGGATATGAAGTTTTTCAAGCTTTTCTGCCGCTTTCAGGGTGCGCATAATCGTTACAATGACGGAATAATAGGAATCGATTTTTGCCTTCCCGGAAAAATACGTAAACACACTATAGGTTATGGTTGCAATCAGAAGAAGCAGTCCGATTGCCGGGTTCAAAAACAGGAACAGGATTGAAGACGGATACAACAGATTCATCAAAATATGCTTCAAACTATTCTCCGGTTCAATGCTGCCAAGGCGGTTAATGTACTCATATAAAGAAATTGATTTCACCTTCCCGATAGAGGCTAATATATACATCAATTCCAGGCGTTTTTCTTCATTGGCATCGATATATTCCATAACGCGGTCACGTTCCTGTTGCGTCGCGGAATCGAAGTAAGGCTTGCGAAGGAGAGAATACAGGTATTCTTCTCCCATGGAAGAACAGGTATTATTAATCAAGATATAAAAACTATCCATATCAAGGTCGTTCCATGTAATGTCATCAACGTCATTTGCTGAATCAACATGCTTGGAATAATAATATTTTAACGCCTGAAGCTGATCAGCCGTATATTCCTGCTGCGGTATCTGCCCCCAGCGTTTTTTTAATTTCTCAATTGTTTTTTTCTTTTTTGAAAACAAGTCAAACACAACAATACCCCTTACTGTTAATGATAATTTATTATAGGATTCCGTATAAACCATGTCAAGGATTGGCAGATACAAAAAATGAGCCGGCAGCAGTCGGCTCATTTCGTTTTATTCTATTAGATGATAATGCAAACCAGGCCACCGGTACTCTCGTTTACAATGCGTTTCATTGTTGTTTGCAGTTTATCACGGCTCTCTTCTGTCATTCGATTAATCTTTTCTGTAATTCCATCCTCTACTAATTGTTTCATGGTTTTTCCAAAGATATTGATGTCCCAGATACCTTCCGGTAGTTCGCCGGTTATCTCCTGCATATAGCGAATCAGGTCGTTCGCCTGCTCTTCGCTCCCGACAATCGGTGCAATTTCTGTTTCAATATCCGTCTGTATCATATGAATCGAAGGTGCCGTTGCCCTGATCTTTACGCCGAATTTGTTCCCCTGTCGTATTACCTGCGGATCCTCCAAAGTAATTTCTTCTTTTACAGGCAGAACAATCCCATACCCCTTTTGAGCAACCTGTTCACATGCGCTGCTGACTTTTTGATATTCATTCTTCTTCGCCATCAGTTCTTTTATGATTCGTAAGAACTGCACCTCGCCCTCTATCGTTTCACCAATCAGATTACTGATGATTTCGTAGTAATATTTATTATCAATCATCAGTTCCACATCAACCAGACCGGTATCCATGGCTATCCGATTTACACGCATCTGTTTAATATACTGGCTTTCTGTCTCAAACGAAGTTTCCTTCACGTCCGTCATGCAATGAATGTTTTTTACAAAAGCTCGCAATGTTTTTATAACATCTCGCTTGATATGATGTTCATTCGGTAAAATCTCCAACCACTGCGGGAACCAGAAACTAATCTCCTTTACGGGAAAGCTTTCCAATAAAAGCTTCATTATCCTGTCAATATCCTCATGTTTCATCTGTTCACAGTTCACCGCAGTCACACGAACCTCATACTGCTCCTCTAACTGACGCACCAATTCTCGTGTATTTTCTGAATGCGGACGATTCGTGTTAAGAACAAGCACAAAAGGTTTTCCGAGTGCTTTTAACTCCTGTATGGTTCTTTCTTCCGCAGCGATATAATTCTCTCTCTTTAACTCCCCGATACTCCCATCCGTAGTCACCACAACTGCAATTGTCGAATGATCGTTAATTACTTTTCTCGTTCCGATATCAGCAGCTTCTGAAAAAGGAATATCATAGTCAAACCACGGTGTATGTACCATTCGTTCTCTTTCATTTTCGATATGACCAGAGGCTCCCTCAACCAAATATCCGACACAATCAATCATTCTGACAGAAAGTTCATCTTCAGCATCCAGCCGGATACTTACTGCATCCTTTGGAATAAACTTCGGTTCGGTTGTCATAATTGTTTTTCCGGCAGCTGCCTGAGGAAGTTCATCCTGTGCCCGTATTCTCTCGTTCTCATCCAGAATCTGTGGTAATACCATCAGTTCCATAAATCTTCGTATGAAGGTTGATTTACCTGTACGAACGGGACCGACAACTCCAATATAAATTTCCCCATTGGTTCGCGCTTGTATGTCCTTATAAATCTGGAATTTATCCATAAAAAACCCCCTGTATAAAATGAGCGTACTAATTACTATCATTCTATGCAGGGGATAGTTTATTTATCACCATGTAAAATTATTTGATTCATGTGTTTTGTCGCGAAGCAGCAAGTCCGCTACTGCGTCTTTTGCAGATTTTCCGTCAAACAAAATGTGATTTACCTGCTCTACAATCGGCATCTCAACATCGTATTTTTTGGCAAGAGCCAGTGCAGCCTTAGCGGAATACACACCTTCTACTACCTGAGCAACTTTATCCATGGCATCCTTTACCGACATACCCTGTCCGATATAGTAGCCCGCATTACGGTTACGGCTATGAATACTGGAGCAGGTAACAATCAGGTCACCAATACCGGATAATCCTGCAAATGTCTCGACACGACCGCCCATCTTTACACCAAGCCGACTGATCTCTGCAATTCCGCGCGTCATCAAAGCCGCTTTTGTATTGTCACCAAATCCAAGTCCATCTGCCATACCGGCAGCAAGTGCAATCACATTTTTCAGTGACCCGCCAAGTTCAATGCCGATAACATCAGGACTTGTATAAACACGGAAAGACTCTGACATAAAAGCATCCTGAATCATCGTTGCCGTTTTCAGACTTTTGGCTCCGACAACACAAGTAGTCGGTATCAGTCTGCTTACTTCTTCCGCATGACTTGGTCCGGATAATACCGCAACATCTGCCGTAGGTATTTCATCCGAAATAATCTCAGTTAAAGTATAAAGCGTTGCTTCTTCAATACCTTTACCTACATTTACGATTACCTGTCCGGGTTTTACGAATTGAGCCACGGTATGTGCTGTTTCTCTGGTATAAGGAGAAGCCACTGCAGATACAATGATATCCGGTTCCACCAAAGCTTCCTGTATCTCATAAGTTAATTGGATATTTTCTGGCAATACTGAGTCCGGAAGATTCGGTATTTTGGTTCTGTCAGCACGCAATGCTTCAATCTCGCGTTGCAGCTTTGACCAAAGAATCACATCATGTCCGTTATTTGATAATAAAATGGCAAGTGCAGTTCCCCATGTTCCTGCACCAAGTACACTAATCTTCAACACATTACTCCTTTACTTTGTTTTTTCTACCAATGGCGGCTTATGCTGACCGATTTTATTTTCCGTACCATGCAGTAATCGCACAATATTGGCTCTATGCTGCCAAAGAGCCAACAAAACATAAAATGCAATAACAATTAGATACGATATCTTAAAATCATAGTATATCATCATCCAGGTTCCGGCAAAGAGAATGGCACAAATAGAGGCCAATGAAATATATTTTGATATGAGGGAAATAAGAACAAACATAATTAAGGCAAATACTGCAATCTTTGGAACAACTGCAATAAATACACCGGATGTTACAGCAATTCCTTTCCCACCTTTAAACTTTAACCATACAGGAAAATTATGTCCAAGTACAACACCGAGACCAAGAATCAGGCAGACCAAATCAGCATCCGGGTTCCCGGACAACACAAAGAACTTTGCAAGAAGAATCGGAATCACTGCCTTTAAGCAGTCGCCAAGATAGGTAATGATTCCTGCTTTCTTTCCAAGTGTACGCATTGCATTGGTAGTGCCTGCATTGCCGCTTCCATATGCCCGGATATCAATATGATTTGCTTTCCCGACAACATAAGCAGTCGAAAAACATCCGAAGAGATATCCGATGAAAAGTGCTGATACAGCTAATACATAAATATTCTCAAGCATAACAATCATGCTTCCTTTCATTTACGGTATAGTTACACACCGTTTTCATTTTCGTTCCGTTCACGAATAATAAATTTCAAAGAAGTACCGGAGAAGCCAAACGCCTCACGAATTTTATTTTCAATATATCGTGTGTAAGAGAAATGCATCAATTGTTTGTTGTTAACAAAAATAACAAAGGTAGGCGGCTTTACCGCAACCTGTGTAATGTAATACAAACGAAGTCGTTTTCCCTTATCCGACGGTGGCTGCTGTAAGGTAGTCGCTTCCATCAGAATCTCATTCAACACACCGGTCTTGATACGAAGGTTTTGGTTCTGGATAACCGTTTCGATCGAATCAAACAATTTATTCAGTCGTTGTCCCGTCAATGCTGAGATGAAGATAACTTCAGCATAAGGAACGAAGGAAAGAATTTCTCTGATTTTTTCTGTATAACGATAAATCGTCTTATCATCCTTCTCAATCGCATCCCATTTGTTTACTGCAATGATTACACCTTTACCGCGGTCATGTGCGATACCGGTAATCTTTGCATCCTGTTCGGTAACACCTTCCTGCGCATCAATAACCAGCACAACAACATCAGCACGTTCCACTGCAGATACCGTTCGTACAGTCATAAAATGTTCAATTTCTTCTTTTACTTTACTCTTTCTTCTTAATCCTGCAGTATCAATGAATACATACTCTTTGTCATTGTACGTAACCGCAGTATCAATGGCATCACGGGTCGTACCGGCAATATCCGATACAATTACTCTGTTCTCACCGGTCAGTCGGTTAATAATCGAAGACTTACCGACATTCGGTTTTCCGACAATTGCGATACGAGGACGGTCATCTTCCTCTTCTTCCTGATTGTTTTTATCAAAATATTTAACGACCTCATCCAGCATATCCCCCAACCCCAGCATAGATGCGGATGATATCGGGAATGGCTCCCCTATGCCGAGATTATAGAATTCGTACACATCTGCCTGGAATTTCTGGAAGCTGTCCACTTTGTTAACAACAAGAATTACAGGTTTTTTTGAGCGTCGCAGCATGTCCGCTACCCGCGCATCGTCATCCACCAGTCCCTGCCGTACATCAACCAAAAAGATAATAACATCTGCAGAATGAATGGCAATCTCAGCCTGCTCTCTCATATATGAAAGCATCTTATCTTTTGTGGTTGGTTCAATACCACCGGTATCAATCAAGGTAAATTGATGATTCAACCATGTCACGTCTGCATAGATACGGTCTCTGGTAATACCGGGTTCGTCCTTTACAATGGAAATTCTTTCACCTGCAAGCGCATTAAACAATGTGGATTTTCCAACATTGGGGCGTCCTACAATGGCTACAATTGGCTTTTTATTCATAATAACACCTTATATATTTCATATTTACCTGATAAACGCACTTCTTGTTGATTGTACAATACCGCTTCACGTTTGTAAAGCCTTTTCAAGGATTGATTTTCCATCACCGGATTGCCAAAAAAGAAGCTAAAGTTCCCCGTTTTCCTTGCGTTACCCTATGTGAAAAAAGCAAATCAGAATTACAGGATGTACAAAGTCTGCTTTGTGTAATTGAAGATTCTTTCAGTCCTGCTTCTAAGAGAGTCTGCGTAATTGCTTCCGACAGATCAATATGCGGTTTACCTCCTGTATCTGAAGAATTTTTCACATACGAAATCTGTTGAAACACTTTATTGCCAAATTCAGTTCGAAAGTTTTCTGCCACTTCTTCTCCTACTTCATAACAATCACTGCAAATGCAAGGCCCGGTTACAGCAATCATATCAGACGGCTCACTGTCATATGTCTCTTGCATACAGCGCACCGTCTTAGCAGCAATTCGTTGTACCGTCCCTCTCCAACCGGAGTGTACAAGTCCGATTGCTCGCTTTACCGGATCTACCAGAAAAACAGGAACACAGTCTGCGGTAAGAATGGTCAACGTCAAACCGGCCTCATTAGTAACAAGTGCATCAATTTCATCATAATCACGTTCTCTGTTAAAGCCTTTTCCTCTGTCCATTGCCGTAACAATACGTGTTTTGTCCTTATGTGTCTGTTTTGCGTGCACTACAGATTCCGGTTCTACGCCAATCGCCGCACAAATCCTTTTATAATTTTCATACACTGCCTCCGGTTGGTCACCGTTCTGAAAGCCAAGATTCATGGTACTGTGAATCCCTGTGCTGACACCGCCACGACGTGTCGAACAGCCATGACACAGCCAATCAAATCCCTCCAATGCAGGGAATGATATATAGGGTGTCCTGTCTGTATTGAGTCTGTAAGTTTCCATATTTTTTCATCTACTCCCAAAAAACTTATAAAAATCACATTAACACAAATTAATACTGAAAAGAAAAAGCATCCCTTAACAGCGATACTTCTTCACCAACTATTGATATTACGTCAAAACGTACCGGCGTTGCATCCGACAGGTAATGTGTCTGAAGATAAAACAACGCTGTCTTACAGATGCGTTTGATTTTCACCGGACTGATTGCTTCAAAAGGATGACCGGAAGAGATATCTTTTCTTCGCTTCACCTCAATAAAACAAAGATAGTGCTTCTCTCTTGCAATAATATCAATCTCTCCCTGCCTACAGCGAAAATTTTTCATCACAATCTGATAACCTGCATGTTCCAGATACGCTGCTGCAAGTTCTTCTCCCTTATCACCATAAGATTTCTTATATCGTTTCTGTTCCAACTCAACTCCTGTTATACTCATCTTCCTTTGCCTTTATTCGGTCCATACGGTCAACAAATAAAAGCACTTCCGCAACTACCTGATATAATTCTTTTGGGATATAGTCTCCGATTTCAAGTTTGGACAATGACTGAGCAAGACGGTCATCTTTATGAACCGGAACATCAGATTCCTTTGCTTTTTCAATAATCTTTTCAGCAAGAAATCCTTTTCCGGACGCTATAATTTTCGGAGCTTCATCACTTGGATTGTATTCTAACGCTACCGCAGTCTTTGGTTTTCTGTGTTTTTCATCAATAAGAGAATCTTTCATATGTCTCCTGCTTTCGCATTTACTTATTTGTCGGAAAGAATATTTTTGATGAAACTTCTTCTGTGAATCGGACACGGTCCAAACTGTCGCAATGCTTCCATATGTGCTGCCGAGCCATAACCCTTGTTTGAAGCAAAACCATACTGCGGATAAATCTTATCGTACTCTTCCATCAGATGATCCCTTGTAACTTTTGCTATGATACTTGCTGCAGCAATGGATACACTTTTCGCATCTCCTTTGATAATCGGTACCTGTCGGATATCAAGTCCGTTGATTGTCTCTGCGTCTACAAGCACAATTCCCGGCTGTAGCTCCAGATTCTGTACCGCCTGAAGCATCGCTTTTCTGGTTGCCTGTTTAATATTCAATGCATCAATCTCTTCGGGAGTACAGCTTCCGATACCGATTGCCAATGCCTTTTCGCTGATTTCAAGAAAAAGTTCTTCTCTCTTTTTTTCGGACAATTTCTTGGAATCATTGATATATAATATCTCACAATCTTTTGGCAATATAACTGCTGCTGTAAATACAGGCCCGGCGAGCGGACCACGTCCTACCTCATCCACACCGCAAATCAGCTCATAATCCGCATATTTTTCTTCATATATGCGCATTTCTTTGAGGCGTTCCCGTTCTTTTTCCAGTTTAAGGCGTGCTTTTTCTGCCATAAGAAGTCGTTTTTCTTCTGCTTTTGTCAGCTTCTTCTCTTCCATGTTTTATCCTTATCCGTTTATATCAATTTGTTCTGTCTTCCGGTTTTTCCGCTGTGATTTTTCCGATTCTTCCATTCTTAAAATCATCCATGACAAAGATGGCAACACGATTGGTATCCGGTACACCGCCTTTTAATAAGCATGCACGCTTGATTGCAATCTGCAGAATCATCTCTTCTCCGCTTTCACATTCTTCAATTCCGTATTTGCTATTCAAGATTCCCGGATAATTTTGATACAGATATTCACAAAGCTTCACCGCAAGGTCATATGGATTCAGAATATCCTCATTGATGGAACCGATCCATGCAATTCGTAACCCAACCTGCTGGTCTTCAAACTTCGGCCACAACACGCCGGGAGTATCCAGCAGTTCTACATTTTTATTCAGACGAATCCACTGTTTTCCTTTTGTCACGCCGGGTTTGTTTCCTGTTTTTGCACACGCTTTTCCTGCAAAACTATTAATAAAGGTTGACTTTCCGACATTCGGAATTCCTACAATCATCGCACGTATCGGTCGGTTCAATATGCCTTTTGCTCTATCCTTTGCAATCTTCTCAGCACAAACCTTTAATACTAATTCATTGATTGCCTTTATACCGCTACCGGTTTTGGAATTGATGATGGCAACTGCATATCCGATACCCTCATAGTGCTCTTTCCACTGCTTGGTCAGCCTATCATCTGCCATATCGGATTTGTTCAGCAGAATCACTCTTTTTTTATTCTCAGCCAGCTTATCGATATCCGGATTCTTACTGCTGTACGGGATTCTGGCATCAATCAACTCAATCACAACATCAATTAACTTGATATCCTCTTTCATCTGGCGCAGTGCCTTGGTCATATGACCTGGATACCAGTTGATGCTCGTCGATGATAAACTTTTTGTATCTTCATTCATTTTTTTGTTTTTTCTCATCTCTCTTTTTTGATACATATCCATTTTTATCACTTCCTATCCTTTAATTCTTCTTTTGATAAACGAAGATACGCTGCTACTTTATAACTCATTAATCTACTTTTTGCGAAACTACTTATTATTTTTGTTTTCCTTAAGTCGTTTCTCTTCTTATTCACCGCTTTCCGGCACAAATCCAAACGGTGTCGGAGTTGGACGTACATAATCTTTGTTTGACTTATTGATAAATGTAAATGGACTTATGCGTATCCATGCCATTCCAACAATATCGTCTTTTACAACATTGCCAACGGTAGAAAAACGGCTGTCTTCACTACTGTTACGATTATCTCCCAGAACAAAATACTCATCCTCGTCTAACGTGATCGATTCCGCAGCAAAACCTGCTAACTGCATCGGCTCTACAGGATAGGGTTCCAACAACATAATCTCATCCCCGGAATTACCATCTTTAATATATATCTCACCATCCCGTATCTGAATTGTTTCACCCGGTAAAGCAATCACACGCTTAATATCATAAAACATATGCTCATCACCGCCCTGCCGAAATACAATTACGTCATATCGTTCAGGTAATTTATTGAGAAATGCAAGCTTATTGATAATAATCGTGTCACCTTCGGATAAGGTTTCTTCCATAGAACTGTCAAGGACATCCGTTTGTTCCACAGTATATGCAACCAATATATATGCAAGTAAAATAACAGCAGCAATCTCCGCCACCCAGCGTAATACACCGAGAAAAAATCCTGCTATTTTTTTATTCCGTTCCTGTTTTTCAAAATCATAATCAAAGTTATATTTTTTATTCATTTTTATTCCAGACTCTTATTTTTCATAATAACACAATAATCCGTATTGATAAAAACCCTCAATCAATATGATTGAGGGTTTTCAGATTGTTATTTAAACTTACGCTTACGAGCTGCTTCAGACTTTTTCTTACGTCTTACGCTCGGCTTCTCGTAGTGCTCTCTCTTGCGGATCTCCTGCTGGATACCTGCTTTCGCGCAGTTTCTCTTGAATCTGCGGAGAGCGCTATCTAATGTCTCGTTTTCTTTTACGATTACATTTGACATAGTCTCACACCTAACCTCCCTCCAGTTGTGTATTGTGCGTATACAACTGTTTGGGTAAAATTTGAATAGCACTTGTTTATTATAGCATAGTTTGATGTTTCGTCAACTGTTTTTTTACTATAATTGAAATTTTTTACTGTCATTCAAATTTTACTGTAACATCAACACTATCTAAGTTCATTTATCTTTTCTACCATTAATTCTGCCATCATCTGATGTGCCGACGGACCCGGATGCCAGCGCGCACCGCATTGTTCTTCCGTCATAGAAGGGAAATGAAGATAATTGACCTTTTTATCGTTTGTCTGTTCCTGATATACACGGATACCGTTCAAAATACTTTGTTCCATATCACAGCCAAGTACACCATAGCACCAGATAATTATAGCATTCGGATTGTTCCTTCTTGCCTGAGCTAGGAACGCCGTAACACCATCTTCAAATCGTTTCACATCCTCCGGATGCTTCTGTCCATCTTCTGTCAGGCGAAGCTTATGCGACAGCTTACCATCCGGCGATACCCATTCCGGATTGTAGAACGCGCTGTTATCGTTCGTTCCAAGATTAATCATAACAAAATCCGGCTGCCAGCTTGTAAAATCATAACGCTCCAAAGAACCAAACTTTTTTCCTTCTTCACTCACATTACTTGCACAAGTATAATCATAAATATCAGGAATGACAAGACTCGGATTGTTATCCCAACCGCTGAGCACACCCCATCCGCTCTGAGACACCACACGAAATTCTGCATTTAACTTCGTTGCAGTCAAATTACCATAATGATAAACCGAATCAAAAAAACAAGAGACCCATTCTTCTTCTGTCTTTGCACCGATAAGCCCTTCACCGGAAGTGATACTATCGCCGATAAACTCTAACTTCAGCTCGCGTTCCACATATGGAGTCACTTCGCCATCCGTATAAATTGCATCGATACTTAAGAAATGTCCGGTATCATCTTTCATCGCCTGCGTATCTTTCGAAATACGAACCCGCTTTACAACTTCAGGGTTTAGGTTACGAAGTACACAGAATTTTTGCTTACCTGCCGGCACCAACATACGGCTGATTCGAACATCGTTCAACAAAACACTGATCCAGGATTCATGCCCATAATAGTATGAACTTAATTCAATCCATAATTCAGACCCGCGTAACATAAATTCGATACCGCTTGCAGTAAAGAACATAGGAAAACGACCGTCTACGACCTTACCTCGTCCATTCTTTCGAATTTCAGGATTTTCCATTGTAATCTTCTTTAATTCAGACATTTGTATTTATCCTTCCTGTAGAACAAAGAGTCCGCTTACGGACTCTCGCGTCGAGCGCGGTTGCGTTAATTTCCAATAAAGTAAAAAATTGCGATATAACCAATATCAGTTATACCGCAATCTTTCTAACAAATCAATGTTTCTAATTGTTCATTTCTGCATATTCCAATACGTTTCTGGATGCAAAAATCATAGCCAGTGCTAATAAGAAATTGCAAACTACCATAAACAACAATATGGTAAAGGTCTCGCTAATAATCACAAATACTTCAAATGCAAAAATACAACCGAGCGCAATACCAGGTGCTGCTAATAATATCAACAAGAGCATATAGATGGTAATTAACAGCATCTTAGAAGTAAAGGCACCAAATATACGGTCAACAAAGAGATTTGCACAGATAAACATAAAGGAAAAACTTACACTTACCAAAACGAAGAAAACAATCTCCGGCACAGAAGTTCCGGTAATCAAACCCGCCGGAACATAAAGCAGAATAGCTTCTGCAAAATATCCCGGAAATGCTTCCAACATACAGTAAAGCAGCTTCTTAAACGAAGATTCCGGAACCATGTAGATATAAGGCTTCAGCATCTCACGCGGCAGGCGGTCCATACCGATGGTAAACATCTTCATATATACCATAAATGCAAGTATCGGGAACAGACCAATCTCTTTCAGGAAGAATGCTGCAATAATACCACACGCACACAACACAATCGTCAATGTGGGTAGCAATAATACCTTACCGCGACGATTTTCAATCAGATGCTTGTAGTAAAACGTATTTGCACCGAAACCCTTGCCGATACCCATCTTACCTTTCTTAACATTACGCGGTGCCGCTTCCTGTACGCGTCCTTCCTTGGCAGCAGTTACAGAAGCATATGCAGCTTCCGTTGTCTGCAATACATCTTCATAATAATCCATACGGATTACGAACAATAGCAGTAGAACAACAACTACCGTCACAACGCTTACAATCGTGCCGATTACAATTGCTGTTGTGTCAGAAATCAATACGCCTTTTACCAGAGTGGTAATCCAGCCGTAAACAGGAAGCCATGCAGCCACTTTGGAACTACCCATATCAGCCAGTATCTGAACACTGAAATTATCATTCAAAACTGCTGTTATTAGATAATATCCGGCAAAGACAAGTAACGGAAGGTACAATACAAGTTTTAATATCTTTTTCAGCACTTCATTATCATTCGTTACACAATAGATTATCATGGAAAGGAGCTGCGCCACAAACAGCACCAAAACATAGCCAATCATGATAAACAGCATATCGAGCGGTGTAACTCCGAAGGCATCATTCAGCCATGCATACTGGAATATCAGAAATACACCGGCAAACAAAGTCGTTCCAAGCTGTTGGAACAGACCATAAATCAAAAGGGTTCTCGGATGATACGGTCCGACAAACAAGAGATTCACATCCGGCATACGAAAGATAGTTGCACCACTATGGAATCCGGAATTTACACTCAGGTAAAACATAAGTGCAAACACAGCAAGTATACCGCCAACTAAATATTCGCGATTCAAGAGTTGAACAGTCTCTTGATGATCTGTCATAGAACCGGCAATCATAATCATTACAAGGCATGCTGTCATGAATATAGTATAAATCAACTTTGCCGGACTTTTCAGAAGCTGTATCAGATTATTTTTCAGCTTCACTAACAAAAGATAAGTAAGTGCTCTCATTATGCTTCCTCCGTATCCTCTGTTGCAGCCTCAGCCGTTTCCTCACGATTCTCCTCTTGTGAAGTATCGTCTTCTGTATTCTCCTTACCACCTTCTGTGATTTCGAAGAACATCTGCTCTAAACGCTTAGAATCTTCACGATCATCGTTCGTCATAGTAGCAGCAAACTTACCATTCATCATAATGTGTGCAATATCCCAATAGTCTTCTACACTGTCAAGCATGTGGGTACTGATCAGAATCGAAGCACCCTCTTCTTTCAGTTCACGAAACATCAGCTTTAACTCTTTGATTGCATGAGGGTCAAGGCCTACCATCGGCTCGTCAAAAATCATAAATTTCGGCTTATGCACCAGTGCACAGCAGATTGACAGCTTCTGCTGCATACCTTTCGAAAGCACTTTTCCAAGCTTATCCTTCTTATCCAATAATTCAAAGCGTTCCAGCAGTTTCTCACCATATCCGTCATCCTCAATCTTATAGGCACGACGGATGAATTCAAGATGCTCATCCACTGTCAACAAATCGTAGATTGCCGGCATCTCCGGAATATAACCCAAAATTTTCTTTGCTTCTTTAGACTTGTTATTATAGCCATCCAGTGTAATCGCTCCCTGAAAACGAAGCAATCCTGCAATTGACTTAATAATCGTGGACTTTCCTGCGCCGTTCGGTCCGGCAAGAATCGCAATCTGACCGTCACCAACTTCAAAAGATATATCGTTGTTTGCAACCGTCTTGCCATAACGCTTTGTAACTCTTTCTACTTTTAACATAATTTCCTCCATCTTTTATTGCTTTTATTCGACAAATCCCCCTCGAATCTTTGCCATATGTAAGCTTAAGAAACTTAAAATTACTTAACTATCATACTACAACATTATCGATTTGTCACATTAATGTTTTAAAATGATAAATTATTGTCATGAATTCCGAAAATCAAACCAAAATAAAAGTAGTACAGAAATTCACATTCCTGTACTACTGATATTAGATATTTAACGATACTTATTTAATCTGTCCTGCAAGACTTTCAGAAGCCTTAGCGAGTACGGCATCAATACCATCCGGATTCTTACCGCCGGCCTGTGCCATGTTCGGACGACCACCGCCGCCACCACCGACAAGAACAGCAAGTTCTTTTACAAGGTTACCTGCATGTGCACCCTTGCCCATTGCTTCGTTGCTTGCCATAACTACAAGGCTGACCTTACCGTCTTTCGCAGATACCAGAACAACTACACCTTCACCCAGCTTAG